>DASSKL010000094.1 GCA_035690485.1 Mycobacteriales bacterium
CACGGAACTTGTGCGGACCGTGTCCTGTGCTTGCTGGCGCGTCCCTGATGGAAGGTAGACCCACAGGCCCGCGGCTGCTATTCCAATTGCGGCGACCACAGACGCGGCGGCTGCCCGATGGATCGTGGTAGCCATGAAGTAGCTCCTTTCAGGCATGATTCCTAACAGGTTCCTAATTCGGTCCGTTTACATCGAAATCTACCCAGCCGCTGGCCGCCTTATTCTGGGAAAGCCAGTAATCGTCCAGCCCGTACCCGTAGACATTTTCGAAAGCGTCGTTAGTTGAGCCGTATACATGGTAGACGTCACCAATATAGTTGAAGTATGAGTAAATCACTTTGTAGTACCTCATGTGCCACCAAGTGTCGTGGCCGACGATGCCGTCTACGGTAGGCAACTGCGCAGAAGTCTGGTACGCCCTCACTGCTGACGCCGTCGCAGTGCCGAAGATTCCATCGTTAGTGCCCGAGGTCAGGAATCCGGAACCACGCAGGATGCGTTGCACCCCAGTTACGTAATTGGCGTATTGTTGATATCGGGTTCCGTCGGTACCGAGCCAGCAGTTTGAAGACCAGTCGCTGCCAGACGGCGTCCATTGGTCGCAGCCCGATGGGTAATTTTGCATCCGCATATGCTGGCCGAACTGCCACTAACGCCGCCAACAAAAGGAGGCCAACCACAGCACACTGGCGCAATCTGCTCATACTCATCCCCCAGGTGGAGTGCCTACGCAGGAGCATGTTGTCGCGCGTGCCGATGCGCCACACATTCCGCGGTCTAGGTGGCCCAGGGAAGCAACATGTATCGAGCTCCGCATAGCGGGGCGCAACGCGGGCCTCGCGAAGCTGCTGGCGCACGCGGCTCCGAGGCCGCGGCCGCCGCGACTGTTCAATACATAGCCTGCCGATGCGGCAGCCGGCCCGCGACCGGTGCTGCCACCAGTCGCGCGCCCGAGGCTGACCGGCATGGCCCGATGACCACCGCCGTTCGCTGCTGTATTCCGGACGATCTTCGGGCTTTTCCGGGCTTTTTGGGTCCCGACAGAGTCGATCAAGGCGCTGACCTGCGCAAACGCAGATCGAGGTGGCGGAGGCGGACGGGAATCGAACCCACCAGCGACAGTGACTGCCGCTCTACGGTTTTGAAGACCGCGGGGGCCACCAGGCACCCATACGCCTCCCCGGCCGGAGGCGTCGGCCGCCCTGCGACTCTACGCCGCGGCCCACCCGCGCAAGGGTCGAGCCCGGCGCGGGGGACGCCGGGCTTCGACGGTGCCCGCAGGATCAGGATCCGGGCGGGTTCTCTGGGTTCGTGCCGCCGGCGCACGTGCCGTGGCCGGCCTCGCCCGGCGAGCCCTGATTGTGCGGCGTCTGGACGATGCTGCTGATCGGCCCCTGGTCCGGGTTCATGTCGTTGAGCCCGTTGTAGCTGCAGATGGAGTTGGAGTGGGCCGGCGCCCCGGTGCGCACGCCCGAACCGGAGAACGGCACGCCGGGCGTCCCAGGTGGACCGGTCACCTCACCGGCGTACGCCGGGCCAGCCCCTACTGCGATAACGGCCACCGCACACGCCCCGGCAGCGGCGAACGACTTGACGCGCATGAGTCCCTCCCTGTTCCGGCATGATTCGGAAGGGAGTCACGCGAGACCGAGCCTGATACGCGAATCGCGAACGAGCTCGGGCAGCTACGCCGCGGTGGACGCGGCCGCGCGGACGGCCGGACGGACGGCGGCCCGCTCCCAGACCGGCATGAGGTCCTCGGCCAGCACCTGCTCCCACGACGGCTGCTCCTGCTCGATCGACCGCCGCGCCGCCTGACCGATCCGCGCCCGCAGCTCGGCGCTGTCGACCAACGGCTCCAGCGCGGCGGCCCATGCCGAGGGGTCGTCGGCGCCGACCAGGACGCCGTCGCGGCCGGGCGCACGCAGCCACTGGTTGGTTGTGGCTCCCGCTTGCAGCACGACCGGCAGCCCGGCCGCCATCGCCTCGGCGACGACGTTGCCGATGGTCTCGCTGGTCGACGGGAATGCGAACACGTCGCAGGCCGCGTAGATCCCGGCCAGCTCGTCCTGCGGCAGCGCACCCGGCAGCGTGGCGTGCTCCCCCAGCATCTTGCCGATCCGGCCCAGGTCGCCGCCCGCGCCCGCCACGAACATGTGCACCGGATGGCCGGCTTCGCGCAGCAGGCGTACGGCGCGCGCCACCTTCAGCGCCCCCTTGGTCGCGTCGGCGCGACCCGCGAAGAGCACGACGACGTCGGACGCCGGGACGCCGTAACGCGCGGTCAGCCACGCGCGGTCGTGCCGCCGCGGGTGGAAGGTCGAACGGTCGACTCCGCGCCGCAGCAGGGAGACGCGATCGGGGCCGACCACTCGTGCTGCTTCCGCCGCGTCGACGTCGTTGGAGACGAGCACGTGGCCGCAGGCCTCCAGCAGGCGCCGCTGGTGCCGGGCGGCGAACCTCCCGGCGCGGTCGTCGACGTGCCAGGTGTCGACCAGCAGGCGGCCGCCGATACGGCGGCCGGCGACCCGATCCACGAGCGCGCGCAGGTAGAGCCGGACGAACGCCGGCAGGTCGGTCTGCAGTGAGGCGACCAGCGGGTGGCCGGTGCGGAGCGCGAGCCGTCGCGCGGTCCAGCCGAAGGCGAACGCGTGCGTGGCGTGCCAGACGTCGTGCCGCGGCAGGAGACGGGCCAGGGCCGGGTGGTACGGCGCGAGGTCGGTCGCATCGGTGCCGGCCGCGAACGTCTGCAGGGTGCGCGTACCGAGCACCGGCCGCAACGCGACGAACCGGGCATTGGCCGTGATCTCGTCGACGTGGCGCCGCGCGCCGAGCACGTAGACCGTGAGGTCGAGCTGAGCGCGCACCGCGTCGGCCGCCTCGGCGAGCCGCTCCCACGACTTCACGTGGCCGCCCGAGACCGCCGTGCGGTCGAGGTCGACGAGCACGGCAACGGAGATCGGCGCCTGTGCCATTGAGAAGGCCCGTACCCCCTCCCGCCGGCGTGATGCACGCCAAGATCGACGGGTTGCCGACGGCCGTAGAGTCGGGTCATGACGAGCCTGGAAACCCGCCTCACCCACTATGCGCACGGTGGGGGGTGCGCCTGCAAGATCCCGCCCGGTGAGCTGGAACACATCGTCGCGGGGCTCGTCGGGCCGGCGATGCCGGCCGGGACGCCGGAGCTGCTCGTGGGACTCGACGACGGCGACGACGCGGCTGCCGTCCGCCTCGACGGCGACACGGCGGTCATCGCCACCGCCGACTTCTTCACGCCGGTGGTGGACGACCCCTACGACTGGGGCCGCATCGCCGCGGCCAACGCGCTCTCGGACATCTACGCCATGGGCGGGCGACCGCTGGTGGCGGTCAACCTGCTGGCCTGGCCGCGCGAGGTGCTGGCGTTCGACCTGGCCCGGGAGGTGCTGCGTGGCGGGCTCGACGTCGCCCGCGCGGCCGGCTGCCACGTGGCGGGCGGGCACAGCGTCGACGACCCGGAGCCGAAGTACGGCATGGCGGTCACCGGCGTCGGCGACGCCAGGCGGTTGCTGCGCAACGACGCCGCATCCGCGGGTCTGCCGATCTCGCTGTCGAAGCCGCTCGGGATCGGCGTGCTCAACAGCAAGCACAAGACCACCGGTGAGCGCTTCCCCCAGGCGGTCGAGACGATGACGACGCTCAACCGCGACGCCGCGGAGGCGGCGCTGGCCGGCGACCTGCGCGCCGCGACCGACGTGACCGGGTTCGGCCTGCTCGGCCACCTCTACAAGATGTGCCGGGCCAGCGGGGTGAGCGCAGTCGTCGACGCCGCGGCGGTGCCCTATCTCGACGGCGCCCGCGAGGCAGCGGCCGAGGGGCACGTCAGCGGCGGCACCCGGCGCAACCTCGACTGGGTGCGCCCCCACCTCGACTCCGGGCTCGACGAGCTCGAGCTGCTGCTGCTCGCCGACGCGCAGACCTCCGGCGGGCTGCTGGTCGCCGGGGAGATCCCGGGCGCGCCCGTCATCGGTCGCTTCGTGCCGGCGGGCGACCGCGCGCTGGTGGTGCGTTGAGGGTTCCGCGCCTCAGTTCAGCTTGTCAGGGATGTTGACCCCGACCACGTCCTTCTGCTTGCGCAGGCAGTCGTAGAGCTTCGCCAGCTGGGCGTCGTTGGCGTTGTCGATGCGGAAGCGCACGTCGGCGACCATGTCGGACTTGTACTTCGACTTGATCATCGGCTCGGGCGACACGTTGGGGATGCCCGAGCAGGCCGCCCGGGCCGCGGCGTGCTCCGCCTGCGTGGCCTCGGGCTTGAAGTAGACGACGACCTCCTGCTCGCGCAGCGCGGCGCCGTAGGCCCCGCACCCGCTCGCCACCATCGCCAGACCGACGATCGCGGCGGCGGTCCGGGCGCGGATCAACGATGCTCCTCGTGCTGGGCGGTGCAGTCAGGCTACGTCGGCGCCGGGGCACCTTGCGCGTGTGCCGGCCGACCGCTGCCGTAGGGTGAGCACGTCGTCGTACGCCGACATCGACGCCGTTCACTGTGCCTGGAGGGGTACGCCGTGGTTCTCGCCCTCACGACGGAGCATGCCTGGGACTTCGGTCTGCTGGGCCTCAACGTCGCAGTGCTGCTGATCGGCATTCCCGTGGCGCGGGCCTTCGCCACGTCCAACAACGCGACGTTCCGCTTCATCTGGCCGGCGTTCGCACTCGGCGTGCTCGCGACCTTCGCGATCTTCGTCTACTTTGCGCGCTCGTACGTGAAGTGACCGCGGCGGGCGGCCGCTTCACGCTCGCCCGCCGGCTCGGCGCGGCCACCGCGGCGCTGTCCCGCGCCACGGGGCGCGGTGGCGGCACCACGATCGGCGGCCGGGTCACCCTCGCCGTCGACCCGTCGGCGCTGCGGCACGCGGCCGCCGGCCGCCGGCTCGCCCTCGTCAGCGGGACCAACGGCAAGACCACGACCCGGACCCTGCTCGTGGCAGCCCTGCGAACGGCGGGCCCCGTGGTCAGCAACGGCGGCGGGGCCAACCTGCCACCGGGGCTCACGGCGGCACTCGGCGCGGACCTCGACGCACCTGTCGGCGTGCTGGAGGTGGACGAGCCGTACCTGCCCCGGGTCGCCGCCACGGTGCGCCCCGAGCTCGTCGTGCTGCTCAACCTCAGCCGCGACCAGCTCGACCGCTACGCGGAGGTGGGCCGCGTCGCCGGCATCTGGCGCGATGCCCTCGCGCTGCCCGGCGCTGCGACGGCGGTGGCCAACGTCGACGACCCGCTGGTCGTGTGGGCGGCCTCGTCGGCCCCCGCCGTGCGCTGGGTGTCGGTCGGGCTGCGGTGGCGCGACGACGCCTCCGCCTGCCCGGCCTGCGGTGGCCCCGTGACCTGGCGGGGCGACGACTGGTCGAGCGACTGTGGCTTCAGCCGCCCCCGACCGGACTGGGTCCTGGAGGGATCGGAGCTCGTCACGCCCGACGGCGAACGCCTCCGGATCCGGCTCGCGCTGCCGGGCGCCGCCAACCTCGGCAACGCCGCGCTTGCCGCCGCTGCGGCCGCGGAGTTCGGCGTCGACCCGCGCACGGCTCTCGACGCGATGGCGGCGATCACCGGCGTGGAAGGGCGCTACGTCGAGCGCGACTTCGCCGGGCGCCGCACCCGGCTGCTGCTCGCGAAGAACCCGGCCGGCTGGCAGGAGAGCCTGTCTTTCGTGCGGCCGGAGGCGACCCACGTCGTCGTCGCCATCAACGCGCGCGCCGCCGACGGCCGCGACCCGGCCTGGCTGTGGGACGTGCCGTTCGAGCGCCTGCAGGGCCGGTTCGTGACCGCGACCGGCGAGCGCTCCCGCGACATGGCCGTGCGGCTGCGCTACGCCGGCGTCGAGCACCAGCGCGTCGACGACTTGGCGCAGGCGCTGCGACGGGCCGGAGGGCAGGGGCCGCTCGAGGTGCTCGCCAACTACACCGCGTTCCAGCAGCTGCGCAAGGTCGTGGGCGATGCCTGACCGGGTCGGTGTGGTGCTCGTCTACCCGTCGCTGCTCGGGACCTACGGCGACGGCGGCAACGCTCGCATCCTGTGCGAGCGGTTGCGCTGGCGTGGCGTCGACGCCTGCGTGCTCGAGGTCGGGCTGGACGAGCCGCTCCCCCGCGACGCCGACGTCTACGTGCTCGGCGGCGGGGAGGACACGGCGCAGACCCTCGCCGTCTCGGCCCTGTCGGCCGACGGCGGGCTGGCGGCGGCGACCGCGGCCGGCAAACCGGTCTTCGCGGTGTGCGCGGGCTTCCAGATCCTCGGCACGACGTTCCTCGACGGCCGCGGCGCCGACCATCCGGGGCTCGGCCTCGTCGACTGCGTGACCAAGCGGCTGCCGGGCCCGCGGGCGGTCGGCGAGCTGCTGGCGCGGCCCGACCTGCCCGGCGTCCCGGCTCTCACCGGCTACGAGAACCACGGCGGGAAGACGATCCTCGGCCCCGGCGCGCGCCCGCTCGCGCGGGTCGAGTCGGGCGTCGGCAACGGCGACGGCACGGAGGGCGCGGTCCAGGGGTCGGTCGTCTGCACCTACGCGCACGGGCCGGCGCTCGCCCGCAACCCCGGCCTCGCCGACCACCTGCTCGCGATGGCCGTCGGCCCGCTGGCGCCACTCGACGACGGCGAGGAGGACGAGCTGCGGCGGGAACGTCTCGCCGCCGTACGCCGGACCCGCCGGGCCTTCTGGCGCCGGCAGTGGCGCCCGCCCGCCGCGACCTGACCGGAGCGGCTCAGTCGCTGACGACCTCGACCGCGCCGGCGCCGATTTCTCGCAGGCCATCGGCCACCACCGACGCGTCACCCACCACGACCGTCAGCAGCCGGTCGGGGTGCAGCCGCCGGCGGGCCGCCTCGTTGACGGCGTCCAGCGGCACCTCGGCGATCTGGTGGCGGACCCGGTCGAAGTAGTCGTCGGGCAAGCCGTGCACGGTGAGGTCGCCGAGCGCGCCCGCGACGGCGTAGGGCGAGGCGAACTGGATGGGGAAGACGCCCGCGCGGTAGCGGCGGACCTGGTCCAGCTCGTCGGCGTCGATGCCGTCGCGCTGGAGGCGCTCGATCTCGGCCACGGTGTCGGCGACCGCCTGCGCGGTCGGCTCGGCGTGCACCGACGCGCGGGCCGCGAAGATCCCGCCGTGCCGGCGCATCCCGAAGCCGGCGGACGCGCCGTAGGTGAACCCGCGCTCCTCGCGCAGCTTCATGTTGAGCCGGGCCGAGAACATGCCCCCCAAGGCGATCGCCATCGTCGTCGTCGGGACGTAGTCCTCGATCGCCCGCGGCGGGCCCGGGTGACCGATGACGAGCACCGACTGCACCGAGCCGGGACGGTCCACGACGACGATCCGTCGTCCGCCGTCGACCGGCGTGACCACGGGAGACGCGACCGGTGCCATCCCGGCCGTCCAGCCGGAGAACGTCCGCCGGCCGAGGTCCGCGGCATCGACGCGCGACAGGTCCCCGGCGACGACGAGCGTCGCGGCGCCCGGCGCGAACCGCGCCGCGTGGAACGCCCGCACGTCGTCATCGGTCACCGCCGCGACCGACTCCGGGTCGCCGCCGTCCGGGCGGCCGTAGCGGCTGGGGGCTGCGAACGTATGAGCGTTGAACGTCGCACTGGCGCGTGCGGCCGGCTGCAGCAGCTCGGCCCGCAGCTCGTCGAGCCGGTCGTCACGCACCCGCTCCACGTCGGTGGGCGAGAAGGCCGGCCGGCGTACGGCCTCGGCGAGCAGGTCGACCGCGTCGGGCAGCGCCGTGACCGGTGCGTCGAAGCCGACCCGCAGCGAGTCCCAGTCGACGTCGGCGTGCCAGGAGGCGCCGAGCCGTTCGACCGCGACGCCGAACTCGAAGGCATCACGCACCTGGGTGCCCTCACCGAGCAGCCGCGCGGTCAGCAGGGCCACGCCCTCCTGCCCGGTGGGTTCGGTCGTCGCGCCGGCGTCGACGACCAACGCGACCGCGGCGAGCTGCTGACCGGGAAGGTGGGCGGCGAGCACCGTGCCGCCGTCAACCCAGTGCCGTTGCCACGAAGGGAACGACCAGGGGCGGGCCGGCCCCGGAGTGGGCGCCTCGGCGACGAGCCGGTTCACGCCGCCTCCTCGCGCGGGACGAACGTGAGCACGACCCGGTTGTCCGGCACCAGGATGTTCGTGGCTACCCGGTGGAGGTCGTCGGCGCTCACCGCCAGCAGCCGCGGCAGGTAGCCGTTGACCAGTTCGGGGTCACCGAACAGGGTCGCGAACATCGAGATGGTGTCGGCCCGGCTGTCGAAGGACGCCATGCGGTGCAGCCAGTCACTGGTCAGCTGCGCGCGGGCGCGGGCGAGCTCGTCGGCCCCGATGGGCTCCCGGGTGACCGACTCGCAGACCTCGTGGAATGCCTTCTCGAGGTCGACGACGTCGACCCCCTCGCGGGCCGAGGCGTCGCCGGCCATCAGCGCGACGCCGCCCACGAACGGCCAGGTATCCGTCATCGAGCCGCCCGGCGGCTGGGCCAGCCGGCGCTCGAGGACCAGCGAGCGGTAGAGCCGGCTCCCGCGGCCGCTGCCCAGCACCGCGGCCAGCACGTCGGCGGCGTCGTGGTCGGGGTGGCCCATCGGCGCGATGCGGTGCGCGACGAAGACGCGCGGCACCGGTACGACGTCGGGCCGGGTCTCCCGCACCTCGCCGCCCAGCGACAGCGGCAGCGTGCCGTCGGGCGCGCCCGGCACGGTCGCGAGGGGCTCCAGGCCGCCGAAGTAGCGATCCACCAATGCGAAGGTTGCCTCCGGCTCGACGTCACCGACGACCGTGAGCACGGCGTTGTTCGGCGCGTAGTGCCTGCGGTGGAAGGCCTGCACGTCGTCGAGCGTCGCCGCCTGCAGATCGGCCATCGAGCCGATCGTCGAGTGGTGGTAGGGGTGGCCGGGCGGGAACGCGAGCGCGTGCAGCCGCTCGACCCACATGCCGTAGGGCTGGTTCTCGTAACGCTGCCGGCGCTCGTTCTTCACGACGTCGCGCTGGGTGTCGAACCGCGGCTGGTCGAGGACCAGCGTCCCCATGCGATCGGCCTCGAGCCAGAGCACGGTCTCGAGGTGGTTGCTTGGGACCGTGTCGTAGTAGTTCGTCCGGTCGCACCAGGTCGACGCGTTGAGCGTGCCGCCCGCGCCGAGCACGTGCTTCCAGTGGTCACCCTTGGGCACGTGGGCCGAGCCCTCGAACATCAGGTGCTCGAAGAGATGGGCGAAACCCGTGCGGCCCGCCGGCTCGTGGCGCGAGCCCACGTCGTACCAGATGTTGACGGCCGCGACGGGGACGGAGTGGTCCTCGGCGACGACGACGCGCAGCCCGTTGCCGAGGGTCCTGGTCACCAGGTCGTACGACGGGACGGCGGCGTCGATGGGCACCCGGCCAGCATAAGGAGCAGCGAGGGCGTAGCGTCGTCGATCACCATGGACCTGCCCGACGGTGTGGTGGCGATCGTCAAGCGCGACTGCCCCACCTGCACGCTCGTCGAGCCGGTGCTGCAGCAGCTCGCTGCCGTGGTGCCGCTGACGGTCTTCAGCCAGGACGACCCGACGTTCCCGGCCGGGGTCCCCTGCGTGGTCGACGACACCTCGCTGGCGACCAGCTGGCACCTCGACCTGATCGCCGTGCCGACGTTGCTGCGGGTGGAGAACGGCGTGGAGGTCGCGCGCACGGAGGGTTGGCTGCGGTCCACGTGGGAGGAGCTGACCGGCGTCGCCGACCTGGGCCCCGGGCTGCCCGACTACCGGCCCGGCTGCGGGTCGCGCACGGTCGAGCCGGGCGTGGCCGAGGAGCTGGCCGTGCGGTTCGGCGGCTCGGTGCTGCGGTCCCGGCGCGTGGAGATCGCCGACCTCGAGGACGAGATGGAGGCGCTCTTCGACCGCGGCTGGACCGACGGGCTGCCGGTCGTGCCACCGACCGAGGCCCGGGTGCTGCGCATGCTCGAGGGCACGACCCGAGCCCCTGACGACGTCGTCACGGTGATGCCACCCGACCTCGTCGAGTGCACGGTCGAGAAAGTCGCGATCAACGCGGTCATGGCCGGCTGCCTGCCGGAGTACCTGCCGGTGGTCCTCGCCGCGGTCGAAGCGGCGGCGACCGACGCGTTCAACGCGCACGGGCTGCTGGCGACGACGTACTTCTCCGGCCCGCTGGTGCTCGTCAACGGCCCCGTCGCCACGAAGATCGGCATGAACAGCGGCCTCAACGCCCTCGGTCAGGGCAACCGCGCCAACGCGACGATCGGCCGGGCGCTGCAGCTGGTCATCCGCAACGTCGGGGGCGGGCGGCCGGGCGAGGTCGACCGGGCCACGCTGGGCAACCCGGGCAAGTTCACCTTCTGCTTCGCGGAGGCGGAGGACAGTTCGCCGTTCGAGCCGTTCTCCGTGTCACGCGGCCTGCCGGTCGGCACGTCGGCCGTGACGCTCTTCGCCGGGGCCGGGGTGCAGCCGGTGGTCGACCAGCACTCCCGCCGGCCCGAGTCGCTGGCGCGCTCGTACGCCGCCGCGTTGCGGGTCAACGCCCACCCCAAGCTGCCGATCGCGTTCGACGCGATGCTCGTGGTCTCCCCCGAGCACGGCCGGGTCTTCCGCGACGCGAGGTGGGACCGCGCGCGGCTGCTGGCCGAGCTGCACGAGCTGCTGCTCCTCCCGGGCAGGGACATCGTCGAGGGCGCCGCCGACATCGACGAGGGGATCCCGGAGGCCTTCCGCGACAGCGTGCTGCCGAAGTTCCGCGACGGCGGGCTGCTCGTCGTGCACGCCGGTGGCACGGCCGGCATGTTCTCGGCCATCATCGGTGGTTGGGTGAGTGGGGATTCCGGAAGCCAGCCGGTCACCGTGGAGGTGCGCTCATGAGAACCGTGCTCGATCCGACCGGGGAGCTGCGGCCGGCGACCCGTGAGCTGCTGTCACGCCCGGCCTCGTTGAACGGACGGACCGTCGGCCTGCTCGACATCTCCAAGCCGCGCGGAGACGTGTTCCTCGACACCCTCGCGGCCCGGCTCGCGGAGCGGGGCGCGACCGTCGAGCGCTACCGCAAGCCGACGTTCACCAAGCCGGCGCCCGTCGACCTTCGGCACGAGATCGCCACCCGTTGCGAGGTGGTCATCGAGGCGCTCGCGGATTGAGGGTCGTGCACGTCGTGCAGTGTGCACGACATCGCCGACCTCGAACGCCGTGGCGTCGTGGGCGTCTTCGTCGCCTCGACGGAGTTCGTCGCGGCGGCCGCCGCGCAGTCGCGGGCCCTGGGCTTCCCGGCCGCATCCGTCTTCGTGCCCCATCCGATCCAGGACCGCACCGACGAGGAGATGCGGGCCCTGGCCGAGGCCGCAGTCGAGGAGATCGTGCGCGCGGTGACCGACGAAGGGACCAACGGCTCCTGAACTCGTGACGTCCGCCCGTCCACCACCAGGGCCGACGGGCGCACGATCGAGACGTGATCACGAAAGGCTTCGTCGCCCTCGCCGTTGCGGCCCTCGCCGCGGGCTGCGGCGGTGCGACGCAGACCGCGGCACCCTCCTCGCCGACGCCCACCCCGAGCGCGCCGGCGACCACATCACCCTCCGGGTCCCCTTCGGCGTCGCCCGCACCCTCGTCGACGCCGACCGCCACCACCGTGGCGGTCTACTTCCTGCACGGCGAGCACGTCACGCCGGTCGCCCGCACCGCGCGCTCAGCGGCGGTCGCCACCGAGGCAGTGCGGGCGCTGCTGGCCGGCCCGACCGCCGCGGAGTCGCACGAAGGACTCACCTCCAGCATCCCCATCGGCACGTCGCTGCGGTCGATCGCGATCACCGGCGGCACCGCGGTCGTGGACCTGAGCGCGGCCTACGGCAGCGGCGGCGGGAGCCTGTCGATGAGCACGCGGCTCGGGCAGCTCGTCGCGACGCTGACGCAGTTTCCGACCGTGCGCGACGTGCGACTGTGGCTCGACGGCAAGCCGACCGGAACGCTCGGCGGTGAGGGCCTCGTCGTAGACCGCCCGCTCGGCCTCGCCGACGTCGAGTCCTCGCTGCCGGCGATCCTGGTGGACAGGCCGCTGCCGGGAAGCACCGTGCACAGCCCGTTGCGCGTCCGCGGCTCCGCCAACGTGTTCGAGGCGGTCTTCCAGATCGAGGTGACGGACTGGGACGGGCGGATCGTGGGCCGGCAGATCGTGCACGCGACGTCGGGTACAGGCACCCGCGGCACCTTCGACGTGACCGTTCCCTACACCGTCGACCGAGCCGGTCACGGTGAGCTGATCGTCTACACGCTCTCCCCTCGCGACGGCAGCCGCGACCACATCGGGGAGACGCCGCTGCTCGTCGCGCCCTAACCGGGCTGCTGACCCGGATCGCGGCGGTGGGGGTCCGCTCCCGCCGCCGCTACGCCGCGTCGGCGCGCAGCGGGAACCCGACGACCGCCTCCAGCTGTGCCAGCGCGTCGTCGGGGTCGACGACCTTGATCGTGTGCATGCCCAGGGCCTTGGCCGGCTTGAGGTTGACGCCCAGGTCGTCGAGGAACACGGCTGCCGACGGCTCGATGCCCAGCAGCTCGCAGGAGATCTCGTAGAAGTGCGGGTCGGGCTTGCGTACGCCGACCGTGCTGGACTCGACCACGACGTCGAAGAGCTCGACGACGTGGGCGACGTCGGAGTCGCGTTCCTGCACGGTCGCGAAGTTGTTGGTCAGCAAGGCGGTCTTGAGCCGCTCGCCGCACCGGCGTACGGCCTCCACCATCGCCGGCCGCAGCTCGCCGCGCAGCAGCGCGATGACCGTGCGGGCGTCGATCTCGTATCCGGCGGCGCGCGCCTCGGACTCGAACAGGTGGCAGAACTCGTCGAAGTCAACCGCGCCGCGTTCCATCTGCGCCCATGCGTTGGCGTCGGGGTTGGTGGCGTTGAGCCCGCGGATGAAGCCGGCCGGCAGTCCGAGGTCGCGCTCGTAGGCCGCGAACGCCTCGAACGGGCTCGACAGGATCACTCCGCCGAAGTCGAACAGCACCGCCTCGATGTCCGCCACGGCCGGCATCCTCGCACGGCGCCGCGATGCCTCAACCTCCGAGCCGTCGCAGCACCGCGGCGAAGTCCGGCGGCGGGCGGAACGTCACCCGATCCGGGTCGACCGTCGCGGGCAGCAGCGAGAGCGTGCCGGCGCGCCACCAGTAGAGATGCGGCGACAGCGAGCCGGGGCCCTGGTCGTGGAACGCGTAGGCGTTGACGACCATCGCCTGCACCGCCGGCACCACCGTCGCGTCGCCGATCGGGTGCACCAGCAGCAGGTGGCGGGTCGGCAGCGCGACGAGGGCTCCGTCTGCAGGTACGTCGACCAGCTCGGGCAGCCAGAACACGCTGGTCGCGGTGAAGAACGACGGCGACTCGACCGCGTGCAGGACGGCCCCGTCGACGTCGACGTCGCGCACCTGCGGCAGGCCTTCGGCGCGCACCTGCGCGCGGGCCTGTCGGTAGAGCTCCTCGAGGGGCTCGTGCCAGCTCTCGACCTGGGTCCGGGGCAGGGTCGCGATCGTGCCCGCTTCGCTCACGACGAGGGCCTCCACGACTCCCGGCGCGACCGGCCTGGCCTCGACGTCGTCCAGCAGGAACTCCGCCTCCGCGTAGAGCCGGCTGCGCAACAGGGGCCGCACCCGGTCGAGGTTGTCGTAGCCCCGCGGCCGTGACCGCACCTGCGCGAGTCCGGCCAGGTGGTCGACCAGGATCCCTCCCCAGGCGGACCGGTCGACGCCGCGGCAGAGCTGGCGCACGTTGCGCAGGTCGACGGTGCCCGCCAGGCTCATCCCCGTCAGCTCGACCTCGCCGGCCGGGTCGTAGTGCAGCACGGTCATCGACAGCCGCGGCGCCATGTCGCGGACGACCTGCTCGAAGTAGGCGTCGTCGTCGAGCGGTGGCCCGGACCCGTGCTTCGACCGCCAGGGCCTCATGCGGGAGCGAAGGCTGCGGCCTCGCGCAGCCGGCCGGCAACCTGCTCGACCGTCATCACATCCCAGGCTACGCGCGGCAGCCCGACCGGGCTGCCGCGCACCGGGCCGGACGGCTGCGGGAGACTGAGGTGATCCCGACCTCGGCACAGGAGAGAGCCGGCATGAGCCCCGAGCGCAGCCATCCCGACAGCTTCAACAGCGTCGACACCCTTGACGTCGGCGCGGCGTCGTACCGCATCCACCGGCTCGACGCGGTGAGCGGCAGCGCGCGGCTGCCGTTCAGCCTCAAGGTGCTGCTGGAGAACCTGCTGCGCAACGAGGACGGGCACAACGTCACGGCCGAGCAGGTGCAGGCGCTCGCGCGCTGGGACGCGCAGGCGGAGCCGGACACCGAGATCCAGTTCACGCCGGCACGCGTCGTGATGCAGGACTTCACCGGCGTGCCCTGCATCGTCGATCTCGCGGCGATGCGCGAGGCCATGGCCGAGCTGGGCGGCGACACGAGCAAGATCAACCCGCTGGTGCCCACGGAGCTGGTGATCGACCACTCGGTGATCGCCGACTACTTCGGCACCCCCCGTGCGTTCGCGCAGAACGCCGAGCTGGAGTTCGAGCGCAACAAGGAGCGCTACCAGTTCCTGCGCTGGGGCCAGCAGGCGTTCCGCGACTTCGTCGTCGTGCCGCCGGACACGGGGATCGTGCACCAGGTCAACCTGGAGTACCTCGCCCGCGTGGTCTTCGACAAGGACGGCACCGCCTACCCCGACACGCTCGTCGGCACCGACTCGCACACCACGATGATCAACGGTCTGGGCGTGCTCGGCTGGGGCGTGGGCGGCATCGAGGCCGAGGCGGCGATGCTCGGCCAGCCGGTGAGCATGCTCATCCCGCGGGTGGTGGGCTTCAAGCTGTCCGGCGAGCTGCCGTCCGGCACCACCGCGACCGACCTGGTCCTGACGATCACCGAGATGCTGCGCAAGCACGGCGTGGTCGGCAAGTTCGTCGAGTTCTACGGCCCCGGCGTCGCCGGTGTGCCACTCGCCAACCGGGCCACGATCGGCAACATGAGCCCGGAGTACGGCTCGACCTGCGCGATCTTCCCGATCGACGACGAGACGCTGAACTACCTGCGGCTGACCGGTCGCCCGGCCGAGCGCGTGCAGCTGGTCGAGGCCTACGCGAAGGAGCAGGGCCTCTGGCACGACCCGGCGCGTGAGGCCGACTACTCCGAGACTCTCGAGCTGGACCTGTCGACCGTGGTGCCCTCGATCGCCGGGCCCAAGCGGCCGCAGGACCGCGTCGCGCTGTCCGACGCCAAGCAGGGCTTCCGCTCCTCCCTCGAGCAGCTGGTCGACTACAGCGCCAACGGCCGCGCCGACCAGGCGTCGAAGGAGTCGTTCCCGGCCAGCGACTCCCCCGCGGCCGGTACGCACCAGGACCCGGCCGACCAGCCGCAGGAGCACCTGCGCGCGACGTCGCCGGGGCGCCCGTCCCAACCGGTGCAGGTCACCGTCGACGGGGCGAGCTTCGAGGTCGACCACGGTGCCGTCACGATCGCGGCGATCACCTCGTGCACCAACACCTCCAACCCCTCGGTCATGGTCGGCGCCGCCCTGCTGGCGAAGAAGGCGGTCGACGCGGGCCTGTCGCGCAAGCCGTGGGTCAAGACCTCGCTCGCGCCCGGGTCCAAGGTCGTCATGGACTACTACGACCGCGCGGGCCTCACGCCGTATCTCGAGAAGCTCGGCTTCAACCTGGTCGGCTACGGATGTACGACGTGCATCGGCAACTCCGGGCCGCTGATCCCCGAGGTCAGTGCGGCCGTACAGGCTCACGACCTCGCCGTCACCTCGGTGCTGTCCGGCAACCGCAACTTCGAGGGCCGGATCAACCCGGACGTGAAGATGAACTACCTGGCCTCGCCGCCGCTGGTGGTGGCCTATGCGCTGGCCGGGACCATGGACATCGACCTCACCAACGAGCCGCTGGGCACCGGATCCGACGGCAAGCCCGTCTTCCTCGCCGACATCTGGCCGAGCCCGCAAGAGGTGCAGCAGGTCGTCGGCGAGGCGATCCGCTCGGACATGTTCAGCAGCGGCTACGCCGACGTGTTCGGCGGGGACGACCGCTGGAAGTCCCTCGACGTGCCGAGCGGTGACACGTTCGCCTGGGACGCACCCTCGACCTACATCCGCAAGCCGCCCTTCTTCGAGGGGATCGGCCGCGAGCCCGACCCGATCAAGGACATCCACGGCGCCCGGGTGCTCGCGAAGCTCGGCGACTCGGTGACGACCGACCACATCTCCCCCGCCGGGTCGATCAAGAAGGACTCGCCGGCCGGTCGCTACCTCACCGAGCACGGCGTCGACCAGCGGGAGTTCAACTCCTACGGGTCGCGCCGGGGCAACCACGAGGTGATGATGCGCGGCACGTTCGCCAACATCCGCCTGCGCAATCTGCTCGCCCCCGGCACGGAGGGCGGGGTGACCCGCCACCTGCCCGACGGCGAGCAGACGACGATCTTCGACGGAGCGATGCGCTACATCGACGACGGCGTACCGCTCGTCGTCATCGGCGGCGCGGAGTACGGCTCCGGCTCGTCGCGTGACTGGGCCGCCAAGGGCACGCTGCTGCTCGGCGTCAAGGCCGTCCTGGCGGTCTCCTACGAGCGGATCCACCGCTCCAACCTGATCGGCATGGGCGTGTTGCCGATGCAGTTCAAGCCCGGGCAGGACGCCGACTCCCTCGGGCTGACCGGCGAGGAGGTCTTCGACATCACCGGCCTCGAGGGAGCCGACCGCATCCCGCGCGAGGTGACCGTGCGGGCGGACGACAAGGAGTTCACGGCGGTCGTGCGGATCGACACGCCTGGCGAGGCGGCCTACTACCGGCACGGGGGCATCCTGCAGTACGTCCTACGCTCGCTGCTGTAGAGGTCTGCCCCGTCCGGTCGCCTAGCAGGAGGTCCGCTCATCGACCCCCTGCTTCTCGGTGCCCTGCTCGGCGGCTTCGCGGTCACCATCGGACTGGTGTTCCGCCGGGTGGCCCCGGAGATCGTCGCGTTCCTCGTCATCGGGGTGCTCGTCGGCCCGCACGGTCCGCTGCACCTGGTCGACGCGCACAACGTCGACCAACTCCAGCGGATCACCCACGTCGCGGTCGGGTCGGTCATGTTCCTGTTCGGTCAGCGGTTGCGGGCCGCCGACCTGCGCCGCGACGTCCACGTGCTGCGGGCGGTCACTGTGCTGCCGCTGCTCGTCACTGCCGGCGCGACCTACCTGGTGACCCGGTGGGCCGGCGCCTCGACGTCGCTCGCGACGCTGCTCGCGATCATCGCGACGGAGACCGGGGTGCTGACCGTCACCGCGACCGTGCGCGAGGAAGGTGCCGAAAGCGGCGCGTCGCGCCGGCTGCTCGCCACCGTGGGACTCAGCAACGTGGTCACCGCCGCGGCCTTCGGCATCGGCTTCCCGCTGGTGCTCGCGACCAGTGGCCGGCTGACCAGCCCGACCGCTGCGCTCGGCGTCTTCGGTCGCGCGACGCTCGCGGCGATCGGACTCGGGATCGCCGCTGCGGTGCTGCTGCTCTGGATCGAGCGGCACGTCCACAACGACGGCGAGCTGCTGCTGACCGAGCTGCTCGTCATCACCGGGACCGTCGGGTTGTCGGTGACGATCCACGGTTCGCTGGTCATCTCGCTGCTGGCGACCGGCATCTGGACCGCCAACCGCGGCCCGGCCGCGGCCGACCGGCTGTTCGGCGTGCTCCGGGTGCTCGAGGCCCCGTTCTACCTGCTGTTCTTCATCGTCGCGGGTGCGGAGTTCCGCATCCAGAACGTGCCCGACGTGGGGCTCATCGGAGCGGCGTACATCCTCGCCCGCGGCACCAGCAAGGTGACGATGACCGCGCTGGGCGGGCGGGTGCTGGGCTCGTTGCGGGGACGTGAGTCTCTTCGGCTGGGCGGCGCGCTGCTGCCGCACGCCGGGATGGCAGTGGCGCTGGTTGCCTACGTCGGTGAACAGGCGCCGACGTTGGGTGAACGGGTGTCGACGATCGTGCTCACGTCAGTGTTCCTGTTCGAGGTGGTCGGCCCGCTGTTCGTACGCCGGTTCCTGCGCGCCGACACGAGGGAGCCGGCCTGAGAGGATGGCCGCATGGATCTCGGCCTTCATGACCGCGTCTACATCGTCACTGGTGGCACCCGCGGGCTGGGGCGCGCTACCGCCGAGGCGCTGATCGTCGACGGGGCGCGGGTCGTCGTGTCGTCACGGTCCGACGACAACGTCGCCACCGCCGCCGACCAGCTGGGTGCCGTCGGCATCGCCGCCGACAACGCCGACCCCGCGGCCGCGGATCGCCTGGTGCAGGCGACCCTCGACGCCTTCGGCCGGCTCGACGGCGCGCTGGTCAGCGTGGGCGGCCCGCCGCCCGGGGGGGTCATGGACGTGACCGACGAGCAGTGGCGGTCGGCGTTCGAGTCGGTGTTCCTCGGGGCGGTCCGCCTCGCCCGGGCCGTCGCGACCGCCATGACGGGCGAGGGCGCGATCGGCCTGGTGCTGTCGTCGTCGGTCAAGGTGCCGATCGGCGGGCTGGCGATCTCCAACGGCCTGCGCCCGGGCCTAGCCATGGTGGCCAAGACGCTCGCCGACGAGCTCGGCCCCCGCGGCGTACGCGTCTTCGGGTTGATGCCGGGCCTCGTGTCGACCGACCGCACCGCGCAGCTGTACGCCGACGAGCAGGGGCGCCAGCGCGCGCAGGGCGGCATCCCGCTGCGGCGGTTCGGCGAGCCGGCGGAGTTCGGTCGGGTGGCGGCGTTCGCGCTGTCACCGGCCGCGTCCTACCTCAGCGGCTGCGTGATCCCGGTCGACGGCGGCGCCCTGCGGACCCTGTGACGACGCGTGCCAGACTCCGCGCCATGACGACGCAGAAGGCCGCGGTCGGCCCGCTCGAGATTGCCTACGAGACGTTCGGCGATCGCGCCGACCCGCCCGTCCTGCTGGTGATGGGCCTCGGCGCCCAGCTGATCGCCTGGCACGACGAGTTCGTGGCGCAGCTCGCGGGCCGTGGCCACTTCGTCGTGCGCTACGACAACCGCGACGTGGGCGAGTCGACCCATCTGCACGATGCCCGCCAGCCCGACGTGGCGGCGGCGATGGGCGGCGACTTCTCCTCCGCGGCCTACCTGTTGAGCGACATGGCCGGCGATGCCGCCGGGCTGCTCGACGCCCTCGACCTCGACAGCGCGCACGTGATCGGTGCCTCGATGGGCGGCATGATCGTGCAGCAGTTCGCGATCGACCACCCGCAGCGCACCCGCAGCCTCACGTCGATCATGTCGACGCCGGACCCGTCGGTGTCTCCGCCGACCGAGGCCGCCATGGGCGCGCTGCTGCGGCCGCCCGCGTCCAGCCGCCAGGAGGTCGTCGACAGCGCCCCGGAGATGTGGCGGTTGATCGGCTCCCCGGGCTTCGCCCACGACATCCCATGGATCCAGACGATCGCCGGCCGCGGTTACGACCGCGGCTACGACCCGACCGGTGTGATGCGTCAGCTGCTCGCGATCCAGGCGAGCCCCGACCGGCGGCCCGGGCTCGCGGAGCTAGGCGTCCCCACGCTGGTCATCCACGGCGAGGACGACCCCCTGGTCCCGCTGCCCGGTGGCCAGGCAACCGCCGACGCGGTGCCCGACGCCAAGCTCGTGACGTTCGCCGGGATGGGGCACGACCTTCCCCAGGAGCTGTGGCCGGCGATCCTCGACGAGATCAGCGAGGTCGTCAGCCGGGGCGAGCAGGCCCGCGGCTAACCGACCGTAGGAGTGGGCACCTCGTCGGCCGGGGACCGGGCGAACTGGGTGCGGTAGAGCTCGGCGTAGAGCCCGCCGGCCGCGAGCAGTTCGTCGTGCCGGCCGTGCTCGACGACGCGCCCGTCGTCGACGACGAGGATCTGGTCGGCCTCGCGGACCGTCGACAGCCGGTGCGCGATGACGAGGGACGTGCGGTCGGCGAGCACCCGCTTGAGCGCCCGCTGCACAGCCGCTTCCGACTCGGAGTCGAGGTGCGCGGTGGCCTCGTCGAGCACCACGATCGACGGCGCCTTGAGGATCAGCCGGGCTATCGCGAGGCGCTGCTTCTCCCCGCCCGAGAGGCGATAACCGCGGTCACCCACGACGGTGTCGAGCCCGTCGGGCAGCGACTCGACGAGCTCGGAGATGTTGGCGTCGTCCAGGGCCTCCCACATCTGCGCCTCGGTCGCGTCGGGGCGGGCGAAGAGCAGGTTCGCGCGCATCGTGTCGTGGAACATGTGCGCGTCCTGCGTGACGACGCCCACCGCGTTGCGCAGCGAGTCGAGGGTGACGTCGCGCACGTCGTGACCGCCGACACGCACGCTGCCCTTCTGCACGTCGTACATCCGCGTGACCAGCTGGCTGATGGTGGTCTTGCCCGCACCGGACGGCCCGACGAGCGCGACCAGCTGGCCTGGTTCGGCCCGCAGCGAGACACCGCGCAGCACCTGCTTGTCGGGAGTGCTGTCGAGGACCGCGACCGACTCCAGCGACGCGAGCGAGACCTCGGCCGCGGTCGGGTAGCGGAAGTGCACGTCGTCGAACTCGATCGTCGCCCGCCCGCCGAGCTCACGCGGCAACGCGACCGCGCCCTCGCGGTCGGCGATCGAAGGCTGCAGGTCGAGCACCTCGAAGACGCGCTCGAAGGACACCAGCGCGGTCATGACGTCGACCTGCACGTTGGACAGTGACGTCAGCGGGCCGTAGAGGCGGGTGAGGTAGGCCACCAGCGCGACCACGGTGCTCACCTGCAGGGTGCCCTCGGCCGCCCACCGGCCGGCCAGGCCGTAGACGATGGCCGTCGCCAGCGCGGCGACGAGGGTGAGGGCGACGAAGAAGACCCGGCTGTACATCGCCTGCTGCACGCCGATGTCGGCGACCCGGCGGGCGCGGGTGCGAAACGCGGCGTCCTCGCTCTCCGGCCGGCCGAACAGCTTGACCAGCAGCGCCCCCGAGACGTTGAACCGCTCGGTCATCGTGGTGTTCATCTCCGCGTTGAGCGCATAGCCCTCGCGGGTGATGCTCTGCAGGCGCCGCCCGACGAAGCGCGCGGGGAGCACGAAGACCGGCAGCAGCGCCAGTGCCAGCAGGGTGATCTGCCAGGACAGGAAGAACATCGCCGCCAGCACGATCGTGACGCTGACCACGTTGCTGACGACGTTGGACAGCGTGCCGGTGAACGCCTGCTGCGCGCCGAGGACGTCGTTGTTGAGCCGGGTGATCAGTGCGCCGGTCTGCGTGCGGGTGAAGAAGGCGATCGGCATGCGCTGCACGTGTCCGAAGACCTTGGCCCGCAGGTCGTAGATGAGACCTTCGCCGATGCGGGCGGAGTACCAGCGCATCGCGAGCGACACAGCCCCGTCGATGACGGCGAGGAAGGCGACCAGCCCGGCCAGCCACTCGACGGTGCTGACGTGGTGGCCGAGGATCGCGTCGATGATGCGCTTGTAGATGAGCGGGTTGGCGGCGCCGATGACCGCATCGAACAGGATCAGCCCGAGCAGCAGCACCAGCCAGCGCCGGTAGGGGCGGGCGAAGGCGCCGATGCGACGGATCGTGCCGGGGGCCAGGCGTTGCCGACCGACCTCACGGTCGCGGCTGTAGGAGCGCAGCGTGGACCAGCCCGCTCCGTGCCCCGGTGCCATCGACTCGTCACTCCTCCGCGGTAGGTCCCACCGCCGAACAACACCGGCGGCGCCGAGGACCTTCCGCGGAGGAGCGAGGGGTCAGGACTGCTTGCGTCCGCGGGTCGCGCCGCCGCGACCGCGCAAGGGGGTGCCGGACTCGCTGAGGATGCGGTGGATGAAGCCGTAGGAGCGTCCCGTCGACTCCGCGAGGGCGCGGATGCTGTCACCGGTCTCGTAGCGCCTCCGCAGGTCGGTCGCCAGCCGGTTGCGTTCGTCGCCGGTCACCCGGCTGCCCTTCTTCAGGTCCGCCACGGCGTACCTCCGTGTCTCTCGATTGTCCCTATTCGACCCCCTGCAGGGCCATGATCACTCATCCCCCGCACAGGCGCCAACTCACCCCCGGGGATCAGTCGTCCTCGACGACGAGCGTGTCGAGCGTGCCGAGCTTCTGGGTGTCCTCCATGAGCGCGGCGCCCTCGGGGCTGCCCATCGCGGCGCCGAGAGCGTCCGGGCCGTCGAAGTGCAGGACAGCAACGCGGTAGTAAGGGCCGTCACCCTGGGTCTTGTAGGTCTCCGCGCTCTTGAGGCCGGGGAGCTTGCGGGCGAGCGGCATGTGGGTCTGGTGGTAGTGCTTCTCGAAGGCCTCGACGTCGCCCGGCTTGTTCCAGAGGGCGATCAGGCTGATGCTCATGCGGACTCCTCCTGGCGTGGTTGATCAGGGACCGCTCGGAGCCTACGGCCGTCGCGACGGAAGGGATCACGCGGTGCCCGCGTTGGTAGGCCTGTGACCGCGACGACCGCCGCCGACCTCGAGGCCGGCGGCAGGGTCCGCGGTTCGATCCTCGACGCCGGACATCGGCTCGCCACCCTCGGCGCGGTGCTCGTCATCACCGTCGTCGCCGTCGACGCGATGGCCGTGGCCACGATCATGCCGACGACCGTGCGTGACCTGCACGGGCTGCGCTACTACGCCTGGGCGTTCACGGCGTTCTTCATCGCCGACGTGATCGGCATCGTCGACGCGGGCGCTCGCTGCGACCGCCACGGCCCCGGACGATCGCTCCTCGGCGGCATGGGGCTGTTCGCCGGCGGGCTCGTCATGGCCGGTGCCGCGCCGGTGATGGCGGTCTTCGTCGCCGGCCGCGCGGTGCAGGGTCTCGGCGCAGGGATGATCGTCGTGGCGCTCTACGTGGTCATGGCGCGGGCCTACGACGAATCCTTGCGCCCCAAGGCGTTCGCGGCCATCTCCGCCGCATGGGTGGTGCCCGCGCTGGTCGGCCCGGCGGCGGCCGGCGCCGTCGCGTCGGGGCCCGGCTGGCGCTGGGTTTTCGTGGGCATGCTGCCGCTGGTGCTCGTCGGGCTGGCGCTGCTCGGGCCGGTGCTGCGCGGCCTGCCTTCGGCCGCCGGCGGCGCCGGGCTGCGGCGCGGAGGGCTCGTCGTCGCCGTGCTGGTGGCCAGCGGGCTGGCCGCGGTGCAGTACGCCGGCCAGCAGCCGGGATGGTGGTCGATCCCCCTGGTGGTTCTCGGCCTGGCGCTCATGCTGCCGGCACTGCGCAGGTTTCTCCCCGACGGCACGCTGCGTCTGCGCCGCGGCCTGCCCGCCACGGTGGCGTTGCGCGGCATCCTCGCCGGCGGCTTCTTCGGCGCCGAGGCCTACCTGCCGCTCGCCCTCACTCGCGTGCACGGCGCCTCGCCGGCGACCGCCGGTCTCCCGCTGACCGTCGGCGCGCTCGGCTGGGCCGCGGGCTCGTGGGTGCAGGGCCGGGCCAGCGAGGCGGTCCGGCGACGGCTGCTGCCGCTCGGGTTCGCGGTCGTCGCCACCGGCATCGGGCCGCTCGCGCTGGTGGCCTCGTCGTCGCACGTCACGATGTGGCTGGCGCTCCCCCTGTGGTGCGTCGCCGGTCTCGGCATGGGCCTGGCCATGCCGTCGATCTCGGTGCTGACGCTGTCCATGTCGCCGGAGCGCGAGCAGGGCGCCAACTCCGCCGCGCTGCAGATCTGCGACGTGACCTGCAGCGTGGTCACGATCGGCGCCGGCGGCGGGCTGGTCGCCTGGGCACAGAGCGGCGCCATCGGGCTCGGCGCGGCCATCGCTGCGATCGACCTGGCGATGGCCGGCATCGCGGTGCTCGGCGTGCTCGCCAGCCGACGTGCCGGTCACGCCACCGGAGTCGCCGACTAGCGTCTGGGGAGCCATGCCCGACGACGTCGACGCCCTCTACCTGACCGTCACCGGCGCCGACCACCCCGGCGTCACGAGCGGGCTGTTCACGGTCCTGCACGAGCTGGGCGCCACCGTGCTCGAGGTCGAGCAGGTCGTCGTGCGCGACCGGCTGCTCCTCGGCGTGCTCGTCGCCGCCGACCGCACCACCGACGCGCTGCAGCACGCGCTGGGACCCTGCGCGACGACCCTCGACGTGCAGATCGACGTACGCCGGATCGCCGCGGCACCCGACCCCGCCCGGGTCGAACGCCACCACGTGACCGTGCTGGCCGAGCAGCTGTCCGCCGGCTCGATCGCGGCCGTCGCCGGCACCCTGGCGCAGCACGGCGCCAACATCGAACGGATCGAGCGGATCGCGAGCTACCCGGTCACGAGCTACGAGCTGATGGTGGCCGGCGGGGATCCGCAGACCCTGCGCGCGGCCCTGTCCCTGGTCGCAGCCGCCGAGCAGGTCGACGTCGCCGTGCAGCCCGCGGGCCTGCACCGGCGGGCGAAACGGTTGGTGGTGCTCGACGTCGACTCGACCCTCGTGCAGGGCGAGGTGATCGAGATGCTCGCGGAGCGGGCGGGCTACGGCGCGCAGGTTGCCGAGGTGACCGCGGCCGCGATGCGCGGGGAGATCGACTTCGCGGAGTCGCTGCGGCGCCGGGTGTCGCTACTCGCCGGCCTCGATGCCTCGGTGCTCGACGACGTGCGCGACTCCCTGCGCCTGACCCCGGGCGCCCGCACACTGGTGCGCACGCTGAAGCGGCTGGGCTGCGTCGTCGGCGTCGTCAGCGGCGGGTTCACGCAGGTCATCGACGGGCTCGTGCAGACGATGGCTCTCGACTTCGCCGCGGCGAACACGCTCGAGATCGCCGACGGGGCGCTGACCGGTCGGGTGGTCGGCCCGGTGGTCGACCGGGCGAGCAAGGCGCGGGCGCTGGAGGAGTTCGCCGCGGCGGCCGGCGTACCGCTGGCCCAGACCGTCGCCGTCGGTGACGGCGCGAACGACCTCGACATGCTGGCGGCGGCGGGGCTCGGGATCGCGTTCAACGCCAAGCCGGTCGTGCGCGAGGCAGCAGACACCGCGGTCAACGTGCCCTACCTCGACGCGATCCTGTTCCTGCTCGGCATCACCCGCGAGGAGGTCGAGGCCGCCGATGCCGCCGACTAGACGTTGAAGCCCAGAGCGCGGAGCTGCTCGCGGCCGTCGTCGGTGATCTTGTCCGGCCCCCACGGCGGCATCCAGACCCAGTTGATGACGACCTCGCTGGCCAGGTGGCCGAGCGCGCCGTTGGTCTGGTCCTCGATGACGTCGGTCAGCGGGCAGGCCGCCGACGTCAGCGTCATGTCGAGGGTCACCGCGTTGCCGTCGGCGATGTCGACGCCGTAGACCAGGCCGAGGTCGACGACGTTGATGCCGAGCTCGGGGTCGACGACGTCGCGCATCGCCTCGGTGACGTCCTCGACGGTCAACGTTTCTGCCATCTCGGTCATGCCGAACGCTCCTCGTTCAGGGCCTGTGCGGTCGCGTCCTTCCAGGCCATCCAGGCCAGCAGGGCGCACTTGACGCGGGCGGGGTACTTCGAGACACCGGTGAACGCGACCGCGTCCTCGAGCACGTCCTCGTCGGGCTCGCCGGCTCCCTTGGACTGCATCAGCGAGACGAACTCGTCCATGACGGCCATCGCCTCGTCGACGGTCTTGCCGAGGACGAGATCGGTCATCACCGAGGTGGAGGCCTGGCTGATCGAGCAGCCTTCGCCGTCGTAGGACACGTCGTCGACGCGGTCGCCGGACAGCCGCACCCGCAGGGTCACCTCGTCGCCGCAGGTCGGGTTGACGTGGTGCACCTCGGCGTCGTACGGCTCCCGCAGCCCCTTGTGGTGCGGGTTGCGGTAGTGATCCAGGATGATCTCCTGGTACATCGAGTCGACGCTCATGCCACCCCTCGCGCGAAGAACTTCTTCACCTGGTGCAACCCGGCGACCAGGGCGTCGATTTCCTGCGTCGTCGTGTAGAGGTGCACGGAGGCGCGAGTCGTCGCGGGCACGCCGTAGCGCACGCAGGTGGGCCGCGCGCAGTGGTGGCCGACGCGGACGGCGATGCCGTGCTCGTCGAGCACCTGTCCGACATCGTGCGGGTGCAGGTCACCCAGCACGAACGACACGATGCCGCCGCGGTCGACGGGCTCGGTCGGCCCGATGACGCGCAGGCCGTCGACCGCCTGCAACGCGTCGAGCATGTACGCCGTGAGCGCGTGCTCGTGCGCGGCGATCGCGTCCATGCCGATGTCGTCGAGGTATCGGATCGCCGCCCCCAGCCCGACGGCCTGGGCGATCGGCGGGGTGCCGGCCTCGAACTTGTGCGGCGGCTCCGCGTAGGTCGAGCCGGTCATCGCGACTTCCTCGATCATCTCCCCGCCGCCGAGGAACGGCGGCAGCTCCTCGAGCAAGGACAGCCTGGCCCAGAGCACCCCGACCCCGGTCGGGCCGAGCATCTTGTGGCCGGTGCAGCCGAGGAAGTCGACCCCGAGCGCCTGCACGTCGACGGCCAGGTGGGGTGCCGACTGCGCCGCGTCGAGGAACACCAGGGCACCCACCTGGCGGGCCCGGCGCACGATGACGTCGACCGGGTTGATCGTGCCGAGGATGTTGCTCATGTGCACGAACGACACGATCTTGGTGCGCTCGGTGAGCAGCGTGTCGAGATCGGTGAGGTCGAGCCGGCCGTCGTCGGTCAGCGGGAACCACTTCAGCGTCGCGCCGGTGCGCTGGCAGAGGAGCTGCCAGGGGACGATGTTGGAGTGGTGCTCCATCTCGGTGACCAGCACCTCGTCGCCGGGGCCGACGCGACCGGCGTCGCCGAGCACGCGCGCGACGAGGTTGATGCCCTCGGTGATGTTCTTGGTGAAGACGATCTCGCGCTCGTCGGCCGCGTGCAGGAAACCCGCGACGCTGCGGCGCGCGTCCTCATAGGCCTCGGTCGCCTCCGCGCCGAGCGTGTGGATCGCCCGCGCGACGTTGGCGTTGTGCTGCTCGTAGAACTCCCGCACGGTGTCGATGACGACCTGCGGCTTCTGCGAGGTGTTGGAGCTGTCGAGGTAGACCAGCGGGCGACCGTTCGGTAGCACCCTCGACAGGATCGGGAAGTCCTTGCGAATGCGCTCGACGTCGTAGGCCGTAGCGCTCATCGACCCGGTCCCCCGGCGCCGGGCAGGACGCCGGCCTCCACGCCGGGCTGCTCGGCGCCGTTGATCGCCGCCGGACCGGCGCCCTTGACCCAATGGTCATAGCCCTCGGCCTCGAGCCGGTTGGCAAGCTCCGGGCCGCCCTCCTCGACGAACCGGCCGCTGACGAACACGTGCACGTAGTCGGGCCGGATGTAGCGCAGGATGCGGGTGTAGTGGGTGATCAGCAGGGTGCCGGTCTGCCCGGCCTCGCGCACCCGGTTGACGCCCTCGGAGACGACCTTCAGTGCGTCGATGTCGAGACCGGAGTCGGTCTCGTCGAGGATGGCGATCTTCGGCTTGAGCAGCTCGAGCTGCAGCACCTCGTGGCGCTTCTTCTCACCACCGGAGAAGCCCTCGTTGACGTTGCGGTTCTTGAAGGCCTTGTCCATCTGCAGCTGCGCCATCGCCTCGTCGACCTCCTTGACGAAGGTCCGCAGCTTCGGCGCCTCGCCCCGGATCGCCGTGACCGACGTGCGCAAGAAGTTGGAGACCGTGACGCCGGGCACCTCGACGGGGTACTGCATCGCGAGGAACAGGCCGGCCCGCGCTCGCTCGTCGACGGTCATGGCGAGGACGTCCTCGCCGTCGAGCAGGATCTCGCCGCTGGTCACGGTGTACTTGGGGTGACCGGCGATGGAGTAGGCGAGCGTCGACTTGCCGGAGCCGTTGGGCCCCATGATCGCGTGCGTCTCCCCCTGCTTCACGGTCAGGTCGACGCCACGGAGGATCTCCTTGTCGTCGACGGAGACGTGCAGGTCGCGGATCTCGAGCGTGGCCATGGGTGTCAGGACTCCAGCTTCACAGCGGTTCGTGGACGGCGACGAGGACGTCGTCGCCGTCCACCTTGACGGGGTAGACGGGCACGGGCCGGGTGGCGGGCAGACCCGTGGGCTTGCCGGTGCGCAGGTCGAATCGGGAGCCGTGCAGCCAGCACTCGACCGTGCAGTCGTCGACGTCGCCCTCGGAGAGCGGCACGTCCTGGTGGGAGCAGACGTCGTAGATGGCGAAGAACTCACCGCAGCTCTTGGCGATGCAGACCGGCACGCCGTCGATGTCGACGTGCAGCGCGGCCTCGTCACCCAGGTCGCCGAGGCCGCAGGCACGGGCGTAGCCGCTCATCAGCCCAGCACCCGGCCCAGCTCCTCGTCGACGGCGGCGTCGAGCCGCTCGCGGAACGCCGGGACGTCGATCTGCGCGATGATCTCGGCGAAGAAGCCGCGGACGACCAGGCGACGCGCCTCGTCGGCGGGGATGCCGCGGGCCTGCAGGTAGAACAGCTGCTCGTCGTCGAAGCGACCGGTGGCGCTGGCGTGCCCGGCCTGGACGACCTCGCCGGTCTCGATCTCCAGGTTGGGGACGGAGTCGGCGCGGCCGCCGTCGGTCAGCAGCAGGTTGCGGTTGAGCTCGTAGGAGTCGGTGCCGTCGGCCTCGGCCCGGATGAGCACGTCGCCGATCCAGACGGTGTGCGCCTCGTCGCCCTGCAGCGCGCCCTTGTAGGTGACCCGGGAGCGGCAGTGCGCCACCGCGTGGTCGACGAACAGCCGGTGCTCCAGGTGCTGCTGCGCGTCGGCGAAGTAGAGGCCGAGCAGCTCCGCGTCGCCGCCGGGTCCGGCGTACTTCACGGTCTGCGTCAGCCGCACCAGGTCGCCGCCGAGGGTGACCGTGACCTGCCGCAACCGGGCGTCGCGGCCGAGGCAGACGACCTGGGCACCGGCGTGCACCGCGTCGCTCTCCCAGTCCTGCAGGGAGATCAGCGTCAGCGTCGCGCCGTCGGCGACGTCGATCTCGAGGTTGCCGGCGTAGATCGCACTGCCCTGGTGGTCGAGCACGACGGTGGCGCCGGCGCTGCGCCCGACGTCGATGCGCAGGTGCCCGAAGGCGGTGCCGCCCTCGCCGCGCAGGGTGACGACGGTGGGCTCGGGGTCTGCCGAGCCCGCCGGCACGGTGATGACGGTCGCGGTCTCGAAGGCCGCGTATGCCACTGCGGCGACCCGGTCGGCGGGGACCAGCACCGTGCCCAGCCGCGGGTCGTCGCGGCCGACGGTGTCGACCTGGGTGCCGGGGGCGGCGGCCACCTCGACGACGACCTTGCCGTCGGCGTGCAGCGTCGCGGGATCGGTCGCGTGCAGGCCGCGCAGCCGGTCGAGCGGCGTGAAGCGCCACTCCTCCTCGCGACCCGTGGGGACCGGGAAGTCGGCCGGGTCGTGCGAACGGATGCGTTCCTGGCGGGCGTCGACCGGCTGCGCCGCAGTGATCTGTGCCGATGGGGCCATCAGCCGACGGCACCTTCCATCTGCAGCTCGATGAGGCGGTTGAGCTCCAGCGCATACTCCATCGGCAACTCGCGGGCGATCGGCTCGACGAAGCCGCGCACGATCATCGCCATCGCTTCGTCCTCGCCGAGGCCGCGGCTCATCAGGTAGAAGAGCTGGGTCTCGGAGACCTTGCTGACCGTGGCCTCGTGGCCCATCGCCACGTCGTCCTCGCGGACGTCGACGTAGGGGTAGGTGTCGGAGCGGCTGACGGTGTCGACGAGCAGCGCGTCGCACTTCACCGTGCTCCTCGAGTGGTGGGCGCCCTCCTGGATCTGCACGAGACCGCGGTAGGAGGTGCGCCCGCCGCCGCGGGCGACCGACTTGCTGATGATCGTCGACGACGTGTGCGGTGCGGCGTGCACCATCTTGGCGCCGGCGTCCTGGTGCTGGCCCTCCCCGGCGAAGGCGACCGACAGGGTCTCGCCGCGGGCGTGCTCGCCGAGCAGCCAGACGGCGGGGTACTTCATCGTGACCTTGGAGCCGATGTTGCCGTCGATCCACTCCATCGTCGCGCCCTCGTGCGCGGCGGCCCGCTTGGTGACGAGGTTGTAGACGTTGTTGGACCAGTTCTGGATCGTCGTGTAGCGGACGCGGGCGTCCTTCTTCACCACGATCTCGACCACCGCGGAGTGCAGCGAGTCGGACGAGTAGATCGGCGCCGTACAGCCCTCGACGTAGTGCACGTAGGAGCCCTCGTCGGCGATGATCAGCGTCCGCTCGAACTGCCCCATGTTCTCGGTGTTGATGCGGAAGTAGGCCTGCAGCGGGATGTCGACGTGCACGCCCGGTGGCACGTAGATGAACGAGCCGCCCGACCACACCGAGGTGTTGAGCGCGGCGAACTTGTTGTCACCGACCGGGATGACCGTCGCGAAGTACTCGCGGAAGAGGTCCTCGTGCTCGCGCAGCGCGGTGTCGGTGTCGAGGAAGATGACACCCCTCTCCTCGAGATCCTCGCGAATCTTGTGGTAGACGACCTCCGACTCGTACTGCGCCGCGACGCCGGCGATCAGGCGCTGCTTCTCCGCCTCCGGGATGCCGAGCCGGTCGTAGGTGTTCTTGATGTCGGCGGGCAGCTCGTCCCAGCTGGTCGCCTGCTTCTCGGTCGACCGGACGAAGTACTTGATGTTGTCGAAGTCGATCGACGACAGGTCGGAGCCCCAGCTGGGTAGCGGCTTCTTCTCGAACAACCGCAGGCCCTTCAGCCGCAGCTTGAGCATCCACTCGGGCTCGCCCTTCTTGCCCGAGATGCCGCGCACGACGTCCTCGTTGAGGCCGCGTCGCGCGGAGGCGCCGGCGACGTCGGCGTCGGCCCAGCCGAACTTGTAGCGACCGAGTTCGCTGAGTTGCTGGTCAGTGGTCGTCATGCGGAGGTCCTCCCTGCCGTCGGACGTGCGGGGGTCAACGGGACGTGCGTGGTGCAAATGCCGTCGCCGTGAGCGATCGTTGCCAAACGCTGAACGTGTACGCCGAGAAGCCGGCCGAACGCCGCGGTCTCGGCCTCGCACAACTGCGGAAACTCCTCGGCGACGTGCTGCACCGGGCAGTGGTGCTGGCAGATCTGGACGCCGGTGCCGGCGTCGTCGGTGCGCGCGGCGTAGCCGTCAGCGGCCAGCGCCTCGGCGAGCGCAGCCGGCCGGTCCTCGGCGGCCACGCCGGCGAGCCGATCGCCGTAACGCACCTCGAGCTCGGCGACGCGGGCCTGGGCGAACCGGGAGACGGCCTCCTCGCCACCGGAGTCGGCGAGGAACCGGAGAGCGGCCGAGGCGATGTCGTCGTAGGCGTTCGGCATCGCCGCGTGCCCCGCGTCGGACAGCGCGAACACGCGAGCGGGCCGGCCGCGGCGACGGCCCTTGCGCTCGGCCGGGCGCGCCTCGCGCCCGACGATCGTGCCTGCGGCGAGCATGGCGTCGAGATGCCGGCGCACCGCGGCGACGGTCAGACCCAGCGCGTCGCTCAGCGCGGCGGCGGTCTGCGGGCCGCGCTCGAAGATGAGCCGGGCCACCCGGTCGCGGGTGCGCTGATCGGCGGCGGTGTCCGCAACCGGCGTCTCCACGAATTTCACAACGCTATTGTCGCGTAATTGGTCCGGCGGACGCAAACCGGCCCCCCGGCGCCGTCCTAGACTCGGCGCCGTGGCCGTAGCCGAGGGAGCCGCCGTCGAGATCAACGGCCTCATCAAACGCTACGGCGACACGGTGGCGGCCGACGGGCTCACCTTCACCGCCGCGCACGGCGCGGTGACCGCGCTGCTCGGGCCCAACGGCGCCGGCAAGACGACCACGATCGAGACGTGCGAGGGCTTCCGCCGCGCCGACGGGGGCACGGTGCGCGTCCTCGGCCTCGACCCGCACCGCGACGCGCGCGCGCTCAAACCGCGCGTCGGCGTGATGCTGCAGTCCGGCGGCATCTACCCCGGAGCGCGGGCGACCGAGATGCTCGAGCTGGTCGCGTCGTTCGCCCGCGACCCCATCCCGATCGGGCTGCTCGTCGACCGACTGGGGCTGCAGAGCTGCGGCGCGACGCCGTACCGCCGGCTGTCAGGCGGGCAGCAGCAACGGCTGTCGCTGGCCCTCGCCGTGGTCGGCCGCCCGGAGCTGGTCTTTCTCGACGAGCCCACCGCCGGGCTCGACCCGCAGGCCCGGCACGCGACCTGGGAGCTGGTCGAGGAGCTGCGCGCCGACGGCGTCGCGGTCGTGCTCAGCACCCACTACATGGAGGAAGCCGAACGCCTCGCCGACCACGTCGTCATCGTCGATGCCGGCCGGGTCGTCGCATCCGGCACGCCGGGCCAGCTGACCGCCGGACCGGCCGAGCAGCAGCTGCGGTTCCGGGCACCGGCCGGCCTCGACCTCGACCCGCTGGTCGCCGCGCTGCCGCTCGGGTCGACGGCGAAGGAGTCACCGTCGGGCCACTACCTGCTCGAGGGGTCCATCGACCCGCAGTTCCTCGCCACGGTGACCGCATGGTGCGCCGGCCATGGAGTCATGCCCGACGACCTGAAGATCGGTTCCCGTTCGCTGGAGGACGTCTTCCTCGAGCTCACCGGCAAGGCGCTGCGGTGAGCGGCCTCGGAAGCGGGCTCGGCCGATGACTGCAGGGACATTCGCACCCCGGCCCGGAGCAGCGCCGCTCCCCCGCATCGTGGCCGCGCAGACCGCGATGGAGCTGCGGCTGCTGCTGCGCAACGGCGAGCAGCTGCTGCTCACGGTCATCATTCCGACGCTGCTGCTGGCGCTGTTCGCGGCCGTGCCCGTGGTGGAGATGCCGAAGCCGCGGGTCGACTACCTCGTCCCCGGCGTGCTCGCGCTCGCAGTGCTGTCGACGGCGTTCACCGGTCAGGCGATCGCGACCGGCTTCGAGCGGCGCTACGGGGTGCTCAAGCGGCTCGGCGCGACCCCACTGCCGCGGTGGGGCCTGCTCGCCGCGAAGACCCTCGCGGTGCTCGCGGTCGAGGCGCTGCAGGTGGCCTTGCTCATCGGCGTCGGCTTCGCGCTCGGCTGGTCGCCGCACGGGTCCGGCGCGCCGGTCGCGGGTCTGCTGGTCCTGGGTACCGCGGCGTTCAGCGGGCTCGGGCTGCTGATGGCCGGCACCCTGCGGGCCGAGGCGACGCTGGCCGCCGCAAACCTCGTCTACATCGTGCTGCTGGCGCTCGGCGGCGTGGTGTTCCCGGTCGACCGGTTCCCGGCCGGCCTGCGCCACGCGGTCGAGTGGCTGCCGGTCACCGCGCTGTCCGACGGCCTGCGCGCCGTGCTGCGGCACGGGGCGTCCGTGCCGGCGCACGACTGGTGGACGCTCGCCGGGTGGGCGGTCGCCGCCCTGGTGGCGGCCGCACTGACCTTCCGCTGGGAGTAGCGGGGCGACCCGATCTGCTGCCCCGCGAAGAACTCGGGGGGCGGCAGCGAGCCCGGCCTCCCGACGTACGATCAACGCATCGTGAGCACCGTCAGCGACACGCTTCGCCGCGTGGCGACCCACCGCGTGTCCCCGCGTGTCTTCCGCTGGCTGACGGCCGCGTCCGTGGTCGCGCTGGGGATCATCGTCGTCACCGGCGGCGCCGTGCGGCTGACCGGCTCGGGCCTCGGCTGCTCGACCTGGCCGCAGTGCGACCCGGGCCAGCTCGCGCCGCCCTGGGGCTACCACGCGTGGATCGAGTTCGGCAACCGGCTCGTCACGGTCGCCGTCACGGTCGTCGTGATCTTGACCACGATCGCGGCGATGCGGCTGCAGCAGCGCCGCCGCGACCTGACGCTGCTGTCCTGGGGCATGGTCGCCGGCGTGGCCGCCCAGGCCGTGGTCGGCGGGCTCAGCGTCATCTACGACCTGGTGCCCGGCTGGGTCATGGCGCACTTCCTGCTGTCGATGGTCGTGTTGTGGGACGCCCTCGTGCTGCACCACCGGGCCGCCCCCGGCTGGCGGCCGCTGCCGCTCCCCGTCGTACGCCGTGAAGTCGTCTGGCTGGGCCGCGGCCTCGCCGGCACCGCGGGCGTCGTGCTCGCGCTCGGCACCGTCGTCACCGGCACCGGGCCGCACGCGGGCGACGAGCACACGGTGCGGCTGCCGTTCGACCTGCGCGACGTGACGCAGCTGCACGCCGACTTCGCGCTCCTGCTCACCGGGCTTGCCATCGCCACCCTCGTCGCCATGCGCATCGCCGAGGTGCCCGCGCACGTGGCCAAGGTCGGCCGCTGGCTGGTCGCCGCGCTGCTGCTGCAGGTCGCGATCGGCTACTCGCAGTACTTCTCCGGCCTGCCGGTCGGGTTGGTCGAGCTGCACATCGCCGGGGCCACCGTGCTGTGGGTCGTGACGGTGTGGCTGAACCTCGCGTTCACCGCGCCGGTCCGCGAGCTGGCGATCCCCGAGCCGGCAGCCGAGCGGCTACGCGTCGAGGTCTGAGCTCGTCCCCGCCTGCGCGGGCACGCGGCGGCTTGTGTCCACCGCTGCGGCGGCTTGTGCCCCCCGCTGCGGCGGCTTGTGCCCCCCACTACTGCCGCGGTGTGGGGCCTTTTGGAGATCGTTTGACCCCCACACGGCGGCAGTAGACATAACGCACGCGGGACGCGCGGCGGTCGGTCAGCGCGTGCGGGCGGTCAGAGCCGGGGGTGGGTCAGCGCGCGCGGGCGGTCAGAGCCGGGGGCGATCAGCCGATGAACTGGCCGACGGCCACGGCGGCGAACAGCAGCGCCAGATACGTGATCGAGTAGTGGAAGAGCTTCATCGGCTTCGGGTCCTCGCCGCGCCGGGCCCGCCCGGACATGCGGTGCGCCTCGGCCAGGAACCACCCGCCCAGCGCCACCGCGCACACCGCGTAGAACCAGCCCGCGTCGAAGGCGACCAGCGCCAACGAGGCGGCCACCATCCCGTAGGAGTAGCGCACGATCCGGCGGGCCACCTCGACCGGTGAGGCGACCACCGGCAGCATCGGCACGCCGGCTGCGGCGTAGTCGTCGCGGAACCGCATCGCGAGAGCCCAGAAGTGCGGCGGCGTCCAGAGGAACACCACCGCGAACAGCACCGCGGCGCCCCAGCCGACCGTGCCGGTGACGGCCGACCAACCGATGAGCACCGGGAAGCAGCCGGCCGCGCCGCCGATGACGATGTTGGACGGCGTACGCCGCTTCAGCCCGAGCGTGTAGACGAGGACGTAGAACAGGATCGCGGCGTCGGCCATCAGCGCCGACGGCCAGTTGACCGCGAACCCCAGCAGCGCGGTCGCGGCCACGCCCAGCACGATGCCGAACCGCAGCGCCGCGGCCGGGCTCACCAGCGAGGTGGCGACCAACGGCCGGCGGGACGTGCGGTGCATGACCGCGTCGATGTCGCGGTCGACATAGCAGTTGAGCGTGTTGGCACTGCCGGCGGCCAGCGTGCCGCCGACCAGCGTGGCGACGAGGATGCTCCAGGCCGGCCAGCCGCGCTCGGCGAGCACCATGGCCGGGACGGTCGTGACGAGGAGCAGCTCGATGATCCGCGGTTTGGTGAGCCCGACGTATGCACGCACCAGCGCACCGACGGACGGGCGGGTGGGTACAACGGTCGGATGCTCAGCAAGCGGGACGAGCGTCACAGGAGGCAATGCTAGCCGCGGCAATTGTCACGAGGTCCGTGGGTAGGCTCGGCCAGTGTGAGCCCTAGCACTGCTGCCCTGGAGTGGAGCGACCTCGACCGGCGCGCGGTGGACGTGGTCCGGGCGCTCGCCATGGACGCGGTCGAGGAAGCCGGCAACGGCCACCCCGGAACCGCGATGAGCCTTGCCCCGGCGGCGTACCTGCTCTTCCAGCGGCTGCTGCGCCACGACCCCACCGACCCGGAGTGGATCGGGCGCGACCGGTTCGTGCTGTCGTGCGGCCACTCGAGCCTGACCCTCTACATCCAGCTCTTCCTCTCGGGCTACGGGCTGACGCTCGACGACCTGAAGCTCTACCGGCAGTGGGGCAGCCGCACCCCCGGCCACCCCGAGCACGGCCACACGGTCGGTGTGGAGACGACGACCGGGCCGCTCGGGCAGGGTGTCGGCAACGCGGTCGGCATGGCGATGGCGGCCCGGCGGGAGCGCGGTCTGTTCGACCCCGACACGGCCGCGGGCGAGTCGGTGTTCGACCACACGATCTGGGCGTTCGCCTCCGACGGGGACATCCAGGAGGGCGTGCAGGCCGAGGCCGCCAGCCTCGCCGGGCACCAGCAGCTCGGCAACCTCGTGCTGCTCTACGACGACAACCACATCTCGATCGAGGGCAACACCCGGGTCGCGCTGTCGGAGGACGTGCTCGGGCGCTACGCGGCCTACGGCTGGCACACCCAGCGGGTCGACGACGTCAACGACGTCGGGGCGTTGCACGCGGCGCTGGTGGCGGCCCGCGACACGACCGACCGGCCCAGCATCATCGCGGTCCACTCGATCATCGGCTGGCCGGCGCCCGACGCGCAGAACACCGGGGAGGCGCACGGCTCGGCGCTCGGTGCCAAGGAGGTGGCCGCCACCAAGAAGGTCATGGGCATGGACCCGGACGCGAGGTTCGTGGTGCCCGACGAGGTGCTCGCGCACGCTCGTCAGGTGGTCGACCGCGGCCGTGCCCGCCACGCGGAGTGGGCGCAGCGTTTCCAGGCCTGGCGCAAGGAGCAGCCGGACCGTTCGGCCGAGCTCGACCGGATGACCGCGCGGCGCCTGCCCGCGGGCTGGGACGCGAAGCTGCCGACGTTCGAGGCCGGCAAGCAGGTCGCCACCCGCAAGGCATCCGGTGCCGTCATCAACGCGATCGCTCCCGCACTGCCCGAGCTGTGGGGCGGCTCCGCGGACCTGGCCGGCTCCAACGACACCACGATCGACGGTGCCGACAGCTTCCTGCCGGAGGCGCACGGCGGGTCGCCCTACGGGCGGGTGCTGCACTTCGGCATCCGCGAGCACGCGATGGGGGCCGCCCTGAACGGCATCGCGCTGCACGGGCCGACCAGGGTCTACGGCGGCACGTTCCTCGTGTTCAGCGACTACATGCGCCCGTCGGTACGGCTGGCCGCACTGATGGGCCTGCCGGTCGTGTACGTCTGGACCCACGACTCGATCGGGCTCGGCGAGGACGGCCCGACGCACCAGCCGATCGAGCACCTGGCGGCGCTGCGAGCCATCCCCGGGCTCGACGTCGTACGCCCCGCCGACGCCACCGAGACCGTCGTCGCCTGGCGCACGATCCTCGAGAACCCCGACCGGCCGGCCGGGTTGTGCCTCACCCGTCAGGGCGTGCCGGTGCTCGACCGCTCGACGCTGGCATCCGCCGACCACGTCGCCCGTGGTGCCTACGTGCTCGCGGAGGCGTCTTCGGGCACGCCCCACGTGATCGTCGTCGGCACCGGCAGCGAGGTGCACCTCGCGCTCGCCGCGCGCGAGCAGCTGGAGTCCGACGGCGTACCGACCCGGGTCGTGTCGATGCCGTGCCGCGAGTGGTTCGACGCGCAGGACGCCGCCTACCGCCAGCAGGTGCTTCCTCCCGAGATCCGGGCACGGGTCTCGGTGGAGGCCGCCGTCGGGCAGGGCTGGCGCGACATCGTCGGCGACGACGGCGAGATCCTCTGCCTCGACCACTTCGGCGCGAGCGCGCCCTACCAGGTGGTCTACGAGCAGTTCGGGTTGACCGCGGAGCGGGTCGTCGCCGCCGCCCACGCGACCCTGTCCAAGGTCGGCGCCACGCGGGGTACGACGACCGGCAACTAGCACTCGTTTAAGGAGAGCCTCATGACCGACCCTCTCGCCCAACTCAGCGCGGCAGGTGTCGCTGTGTGGCTCGACGACATCAGCCGTGACCGCCTGCGCACCGGCAACCTCGGCGAGCTGATCCGCGACCGTCACGTCGTGGGCGTGACGACCAACCCGAGCATCTTCCAGAAGGCGATCAGCGGCAGCGAGGTCTACGACCCGCAGGTCCGTGACCTGGCACGCCGCGGCGTCGACGTCGGCGAGGCGCTGCGGGCGTTGACGACGTACGACGTGCGCTGGGCCTGCGACGTGCTGCGACCCGCCTACGACGCCAGCGACGGCGTCGACGGCCGGGTGTCGATCGAGGTCGACCCGCGGCTGTCCGACGACACCGACAAGACCGTCGCCGAGGCCCGCGCGCTCTGGTGGCTGGTCGACCGGCCGAACCTGTTCATCAAGATCCCGGCCACCGTGCCGAGCCTGCCGGCGATCAGCCAGTGCCTCGCCGAGGGCATCAGCATCAACGTCACGCTGGTCTTCTCGCTGCAGCGCTACGACGGCGTCATCGACGCATTCTTCGAGGGGCTCGAGCGGGCCCGGGCCGCCGGCCACGACCTGAGCCGGCTCGGCAGCGTCGCGTCGTTCTTCGTCTCCCGCGTCGACACGGAGGTCGACCAGCGGCTCGACAAGCTCGGCACCGACGAGGCGAAGGCGCTACGCGGCCAGGCGGCGGTCGCCAACGCCCGGCTGGCCTACCAGCTCTACGAGCAGCGGTTCGACTCCGACCGCTGGCGCGCGCTGCAGGCCGCGGGCGCGAAGCCGCAGCGACCGCTGTGGGCATCGACGTCGACGAAGGATCCGGCCTACCCCGACACGCTCTACGTCACCGAGCTCGTCGCCCCGGGCACCGTCAACACGATGCCGGAGTCGACGCTGCTCGCCACCGCCGACCACGGGAAGATCCCGACCGACAGCGTGCACGGGACATACGCCGAGTCGCAGCAGGTGCTCGACCGGCTGGCCGCCCTCGGCGTCGACTACGACGACGTGGTGCGGGTGCTCGAGGAGGAGGCGGTCGAGAAGTTCGAGGCCGCCTGGACGGAGCTGAGCCGTGCGGTGCAGGCCGAGCTGAAGGCGAAGGCATGATCGAGGTCATCACCCGCGGCGAGGCCCTGGTCGACGCACGCGACCGGGTGGTCGACGAGGCCGTGGCGGCCGGCCTGCCCAGCGCGATCGTCGCCAAAGACGCGGCGCTGTGGGGCCAGGAGGCCACCGCGGAGGCGGCGATCCGGCTCGGCTGGCTGGACGTGACCCGGGCGTCGCGACCGCTGCTCCCCCGCATCACCGCCCTGCGCGACGAGCTGCGTGCCGAGGGCGTCGACCACGTCGTGCTGGCCGGCATGGGCGGCTCGTCGCTGGCGCCCGAGGTCATCACCCGCACCTACGGCGTGGAGCTGACGATCCTCGACACGACCGATCCGGGCCAGGTGGGCGCGGCGCTCGCCGACCGCCTCGACCGCACCGTCGTCGTGGTCGCCAGCAAGTCCGGCAGCACGGTCGAGACCGACAGCCACCGCCGCATCTACGAGCAGGCGTTCCAGGCCGCGGGTATCGACCCCGCCCGGCGCATCGTGGTCGTGACCGATCCCGGCTCGCCGCTGGAGCAGACCGCGACCGCGGCGGGCTACCGCGCCGTCTTCACCGCCGACCCGCACGTCGGCGGCCGCTACAGCGCGCTGACGGCCTTCGGCCTGGTCCCCTCGGGGCTGGCGGGCGCGCCGATCGACGAGCTGCTCGACCAGGCCGCCGCGGTCGAGACGGCTCTCGGCGGGCTCCAGCACAACCCTGCACTTCTGCTCGGGGCGGCCGTCGGCGGGGCGGCCAGGGCCGGGCACGACAAGCTGGTCATCGCCGACGCCGGCTCGGGCATCAGCGGTCTCGGCGACTGGATCGAGCAGCTGGTCGCCGAGTCGACCGGCAAGCAGGGCCGCGGCGTGCTGCCGGTCGTCGTCGAGAACGTCGACGCACCGGGGTTCGCCCCGACCGACGACACCCACCCGGTGACGATCGGCGGGACCGCGCTCGACCTGGGGACCACGGTGACCGGCCCGCTCGGCGCGCAGTTCCTCGTCTGGGAGTTCGCCACGGCGGTGGCCGGCTGGGCCATCGGCATCGACCCGTTCGACCAGCCCAACGTGCAGGAGTCCAAGGACAACACCAACAAGGTGCTCGACGAGGGGTTGCCGGCCGAGACCGCCGCCTACGCCGACGGCCCGGTCGAGGTTTACGCCGACCGGGCCCTGCTGGGCGACGCGGCCGACGTGGCCGGCGCCCTCGGCCGGTTGGTCGCTGCGGTGCCGGAGCGCGGTTACCTCGCGGTGATGGCCTACCTCGACCGGCTCACCGACGAGGACGCGGCCGGGCTGCGAGCCCGGCTGGCCCGGCGTACGCGACATCCGGTGACCTTCGGCTGGGGGCCGAGGTTCCTGCACTCGACCGGCCAGTTCCACAAGGGCGGGCCGCAGGTCGGGGCGTTCCTGCAGGTCACGGCGGCGCCGGACGGAAAGGTCGACGTGCCCGGCCGGCCGTTCGACCTGGCGACGCTGCAGGCGGCGCAGGCCGCCGGCGACCGGCAGGCCCTGCTCTCTCGCGGGCGGCCGTTCCTGCGGCTGCACCTCACCGACCGCGCCGCAGGGCTGCGACGCCTGCTCGACGTCGCGTGAGCGAACCCGGCAACCCGCTACGAGACCCGCGGGATCGGCGACTCCCCCGTGTCCCCGCCCCGTGCGCCCTCGTGGTCTTCGGCGTCACCGGCGACCTGGCGCGCAAGAAGCTGATCCCCGCGGTCTACGACCTGGCCAACCGGGGCCTGCTGCCACCGGGCTTCGTCCTGCTGGGGTTCGCCCGCCGTGACTGGGGCGCCGGCGAGTTCGAGCAGCTGGCCCGCACGGCGGCGGAGGAGCACTCCCGCACCGGCTTCCGCGAGGAGGTCTGGGCGCGGCTGGCCGACGGGCTGCGCTTCGTGCCCGGGTCGTTCGACGACGACCATGCCTTCGACACGATGCACGAGGAGCTGGTGCGGCTCGAGGACAGCCACGGCATCAGCGGCAACGCGGCGTTCTACCTGTCGATCCCGCCGGCGGCCTTCCCGACCGTGCTCAAGCAGCTGTCCCGCACCCGCCTGGCCGACAACAGCGACCGGGGCGGCTGGCGGCGCGTCGTCGTCGAGAAGCCGTTCGGCCACGACCTCGCGTCGTCACGGGAGCTCAACGCGCTGGTCGACGACGTGTTCACGCCGCCGGACGTCTTCCGCATCGACCACTACCTGGGCAAGGAGACCGTCCAGAACATCCTTGCGCTGCGCTTCGCCAACACGCTGTTCGAGCCGCTGTGGAACGTCCACCACATCGACTCGGTGCAGATCACGATGGCCGAGGACGTCGGCATCGGCGGCCGCGCCGGCTTCTACGACAAGGCCGGAGCAGCGCGCGACGTGCTGCAGAACCACCTGCTGCAGCTGCTCGCGCTCACCGCGATGGAGGAGCCGGTCGCCTTCGACGCCGAGGCGATCCGCACCGAGAAGCTGAAGGTGCTCGGCGCGATCTCCGTGGCCGACGATCTCGCCACCTACGCCGTGCGCGGGCAGTACGACCAGGGCTGGCTTGCGGGCAGCCGGGTCGCGGGCTACCGCGAGGAGGAGGGCGTGCCCGCCGACTCGCGGACCGAGACCTTCGCCGCCGTACGCCTCGAGGTCGACACCCGCCGCTGGGCCGGAGTGCCGTTCTACCTGCGCACCGGCAAGCGCCTGCCCCGGCGGGTCACCGAGGTCGCGATCGTGTTCAGGCGGGCGCCGCACCTGCCCTTCGCGAGCACCGACACGGAGGAACTGGGACACAACCAGCTGGTCATCCGGGTGCAGCCCGACGAGGGCGTCACGCTGCGCTTCGGCTCCAAGGTGCCGGGGTCGGCGATGGAGGTGCGCGACGTGTCGATGGACTTCCTCTACGGAGCCGCCTTCACCGAGTCCTCCCCCGAGGCCTACGAACGGTTGCTGCTCGACGTGCTGCTCGGCGACCAGACGCTGTTCCCGCGCAACGCCGAGGTGGAGGCCTGCTGGCGGGTAGTCGACCGGCTGGAGGAGTTCTGGGCTGGCCGGCCGCCGGAGCCCTACCGGGCGGGAAGCTGGGGGCCGAGCGGGGCCGACGCGATGCTCGCCCGCGACGGGCGGGTCTGGAGGCGGCCATGAGGAGGAGCCCGCGATGGTGACCCTCTGGGACACGACCGGCGGTGACGTCGTCTCCGCACTCGCCGCCGAGCGGCGGGTCGCCGGCGCCGTGACGTCCGGGCTGGCACTCACGCTCGTGGTGTCCGTCGACGAGCCGCGGGTCGCAGAGGCCACCCAGGCCGCGGCCGCCGCGGCGGCGGCGCACCCGTGCCGGCTCCTGGTCGTCGTACGCCGGTCCCTCGACTCCGACAACCGGCTCGACGCCGAGGTGTCGATCGGCGGCCGGTTCGGCCCGGCCGAGTCGGTGGTGCTGAGGATGTGGGGCCGGCTCACCCTGCACGCCGAGTCGGTGGTGCTGCCGCTGCTCGCGCCGGACGCGCCGGTCGTCACCTGGTGGCACGGCCCGCCGCCCGAGCAGATCGCGACCGACCCGCTGGGCGTGCTCGCCGACCGGCGGATCACCGACTGCGTGCAGGCGGCCGACCCCCTGGCCGCCCTGCGCGCGCGGGCCGACGACTACGCGCCCGGAGACACCGACCTGGCCTGGGCGCGCACGACCCGCTGGCGCAGCCTGCTCGCGTCGACGTTCGACACCTCACCCGGCACGGCGACCGCGGGCCGGGTGGCGGCCGAGGCCGGCAGCCCGACCGCCGCGCTGCTCGCCGGCTGGCTGCGGGCGCGGCTCGGCGTGCCCGTCGAGCAGGAGACCAGCGACGGCCCGGGCATCACCGGCGTTGCCGTCGACGTCGACGGCGACCGCGTCACGATCGACCGGCCCGACGGGCAGGTGACGATCCTGTCGCTGCCCGGCCAGCCGGAGCGACGGCTCCCCCTCGGCCGACGCGACCTCGGCGACCTGCTCGCCGAGGAGGTACGCCGCCTCGACGCCGACGAGCCCTACGCCGACGCGCTGTCCGCCGCCACCGGCGTGAGCGGCCTGCAGGACCGGGCCCCGCGCCGCCGGCACATCTGGCGGGAGCCCGCCGCGTCATGACGCCTCCGCTGGTCGTCGTACACCACGACGCGGACCTGCTGGCAAAGGCCGTGGCCGCGCGGCTGGTGACCGCGCTGGTCGACGCTCAGGCCGCGCGCGGCACCGCGTCGGTCGTGCTCACCGGCGGCGGCATCGGCACGCGGGTGCTGCGCACCCTGCGCGACTCACCGGCCCGCGACGCCGTCGACTGGCAGCACCTCGACGTGTGGTGGGGCGACGAGCGCTTCCTACCGGCCGGCCACCCGGAGCGCAACGAGACCCAGGCGCGCGAGGCACTGCTCGACCACGTGCGCTGCCCGACCGACCGGGTGCACCCGATGCCCGCGACCGGGGGGCAGTACGGCGACGACCCGGAGGCCGCGGCCGCCACCTACGCCGCCGAGCTTCGGCGAGCGACCCGGCCGGAGGACCACGGCGAGGTGCCGGTGTTCGACGTGCTGCTGCTCGGGGTCGGCCCCGATGGGCACGTGGCGTCGCTGTTCCCCGAGGCGCCGGCGGTGCACGACGAGCGAACCGTGGTCGCCGTGCGGGGCGCCCCGAAGCCGCCGCCCACCCGATTGTCGTTGACGTTCCCTGCGATCACCGCGGCGCGCGAGGTGTGGGTGATGGCGACCGGACGGGAGAAGGCGGGGGCGGCACGGCTCGCACTGTCGGGCGCCGGCCGGGTGCAGGTGCCGGCCGCCGGCGCGGTGGGCCGCCAGCGAACCCTGTGGCTGCTCGACCGGGAGGCCGCGAGCGCACTGCCGCACGACCTCGCGCGGATCGCTTCACCCTGACGGGCGGGCGGGTGCGAGCGCGGCGTGCCCGGAGGGCAGGTAAGCGCCCGAGAACGCCGCGGGCCGAAGCCCAGGGGCGGTCGGCTACTTGTTGCCGCGGAGCTGGGAGAGAGCCTCGGCGAGGATCGCCTCGCCGTCGGTGTCGTTGCGGCGTTCGCGCACGTAGGCGAGGTGGGTCTTGTAGGGCTCGGTCTTCGGCGGGGCGGGCGGGTTGTCCTTGTCGCGGCTCGCCGGGTAGCCGCACCGCGGGCAGTCCCAGACGTCGGGGATCACCGCTTCGACCGCGAACGACGGCCTGGTCTCGTGCTGGTTGGCGCACCAGAACGCCACTCGCCGGCGGGGTGCGGACTCGCCGCGCTCCGCCTCGCCCATGGGACCGGCCCCCACCCGGCTGCCCCGGATCGCGCTACCACCAGCCACGGTCAAGACTCCTCAGTCAACGCGACGGCACCTGCGGTCGAGTGTAAGTGCCGGTGCGATCAGCCGCCCGGGCTCAGCAACAACTCGAGGGCGACGATGGAGGCGAACCAGATGATCCCGGTGATGATCGTCAGCCGGTCGAGGTTCTTCTCCACGACGGAGGAGCCCGACAGGGACGAGGAGACGCCGCCGCCGAAAAGGTCGGACAGACCGCCGCCCTTGCCGCGGTGCAGCAGGATCAGCGCCACGAGCAGCAGGCTCGTGACCAACAGGATGGCGGCGATCGCTGCGCTCAGCACGGAATGCTCCTCGTCGTACGCCGGTCAGCCGGGTCCGGCACTTGCAGGGTACGCCACGCGCCGCGCCGCGTCGGGCGGCGCAGGTGGCGCGTCGCCGTGGCGCCGCGGCTAGACGACCGCGCGGGCCTCGGCGTAGTGGCAGGCGGTCGGGTGGCCCTGACCGTGATCGATCAGCGGGGGCTCCTCGTCGATGCACTTCCGGCGCTCGGCATCGGTGAGCTCGTTGGCGAACTTCGGGCAGCGGGTGCGGAACCGGCAGCCGCTCGGCGGGTTGACCGCGCTCGGCACGTCGCCCTGGATCAGGATGCGCTCGCGCTCCCGCTCCTTGCGCGGGTCGGGGATCGGGATCGCCGACATCAGCGCCTGCGTGTAGGGGTGCGACGGCTTGCCGAACAGCTCGTCGACGGTAGCGACCTCGACGATCTTGCCGAGGTACATCACGGCGACGCGGTGCGAGATGTGCCGGATCACGGACAGGTCGTGCGCGACGAAGAGGTAGGACAGCCCGTAGGTGTCCTGAAGCTCCTCCAGCAAGTTGATGACGCCCGCCTGGATCGACACGTCGAGCGCGGACACCGGCTCGTCGAGGACGATCGCCTGCGGCTGCAGCGCGAGCGCGCGGGCGATGCCGATGCGCTGGCGCTGCCCGCCGGAGAACTCGTGCGGGTAGCGGTTGCCGTGCTCGGGGTTGAGCCCGACGGTGCTCATGAGCTCGCGAACCCGACCGGTGCCGCCGACCTCCTTGTAGATCTTGTGGATGTGCAGCGGCTCCGCGATCGCGTCGTGGACGGTCATCCGCGGGTCGAGGGACGCGTAGGGGTCCTGGAAGACGATCTGCAGGCGCTTGCGGATCTCGCGCATCTGCCGGCGCGACTTGCCGGTGATGTCGTCGCCCTCGAACTGCACGACGCCCGACGTCGCCGGCACGAGGTTCAGCAGGGTCCGGCCCGTGGTCGACTTGCCACAGCCGGACTCACCGACCAGCCCGAGGGTCTCGCCGCGGTGCAGGTCGAAGGACACGCCGCACACGGCGTGCACCTGGTCGACGACGCCGCGGATGACGCCCTTGCCGCGCACCGGGAAGTGCTTGACGAGGTCGCGGACCGACAGGATGACCTCGGACTCGGCCAGCAATCTGCTGGCGTGGGCGGTCTGCTCGGTGGCGGTCATGCCTCGACCTCGTCGCCGGTGGCGTCGGCTGCCGGCAACGCGCCGACCTCCTCCAGTACCTGGTCGTCGACGGCCGTGGCCGCGAAGACGTCGCCGGGCCGCACACCTTCGAGCTCGTGCGAGAAGTGGCAGGCCGCCACGTGGCCGGGGCGGGTGGTCGGGCGCAGCTCCGGCTCCTTCTCGTCGCAGATCGGCCGGGACAGCGGGCACCGCGGCGAGAACGGACAGCCGGGCGGCAGCGCGATCAGCGACGGCGGGGCGCCGACGATCGGGGTGAGCTTGTGCTCGCGGCTGCGCTCGACGTCGAGGCGCGGCAAGCTGCCGAGCAGCCCGAGCGTGTAGGGCATCCGCGGCTCGTAGTAGATCTCGTCGACGGTGCCGATCTCGACCGGGCGGCCGGCGTACATGACCAGCACCCGGTCGGCCTGGCCGGCCACGACGCCGAGGTCGTGGGTGATGAGGACCATCGCGGCCCCGGCCTCGCGGCGGGCGTCGCCGAGCGCCTCAAGCACCTGCGCCTGCACGGTCACGTCGAGGGCGGTCGTCGGCTCGTCGGCGATGATGACGTCGGGGTAGTTGGCCATCGCGATGGCGATGACCGCCCGCTGCCTCATGCCGCCGGAGAACTCGTGCGGGTAGTTGTCGACACGTTCCGAGGCGTTGGGGATGCCGACGATCTCGAGCAGCCGCACCGCGCGGTCACGGGCTTCGTGCTTGTCGATGTGGTTGTGGGCCCGGATGCCTTCGGCGATCTGGTCACCGACGGCGTAGACCGGGTTGAGCGACGTCATCGGGTCCTGGAAGATCATGGCGATCTTCGCGCCGCGCACCCGCGACATCGTCTTGTCGTCGGCGCCGAGCAGCTGCTGGCCCTCGAAGCGCACCGCACCGCTGATGCGCGCCGACCGCGGCAGCAGGCCCATCACCGCGAGCGAGGTGACCGACTTGCCCGAGCCCGACTCCCCGACGATCCCGAGCACCTCGCCCCGCCGGATCTCGTAGCTGACCCCGCGGACGGCCCGGACCAGACCGTCCTCGGTCGGGAAGCTGACGTTGAGGTCCTCGACCTCGAGGACGACGTCGCGCTCAGCGGGGACGGTCATGCGCGGACCCGGGTCTGCTGGGGGTCGAAGGCGTCCCGCAGGCCGTCGCCGATGAAGTTGATCGTCAGCGCGATGAGGATGATGAAGACTCCCGGGAAGTAGAACAGCCACGGCCTGGTGTCGATCGCGGTCTGCGCGTTGCTGACGAGCAGGCCGAGCGAGGTGTCGGGGGCCTGCACGCCGAAGCCGAGATAGGACAGGGCCGTCTCGAGCAGGATGCCGATCGCGACGAGGATCGTCAGGTTGACGATGATCGGTCCGAGCGTGTTGGGGATCAGGTGCCGGCCGATGATCCGCACGTCGGAGGCGCCGAGGGCGCGCGAGGCTTCGATGAACTCCTTCTCCCGCAGCGACAGCACGACACCGCGTACGACGCGGGACACGTAGGCCCACTGCAGCCCGCCGATGATCGCCGCGATCAGCAGCCAGCTGCCACCGCCGACGTTGTGCCCCAGCACGGCCGCGACCGCGATCAGCGGCAGCGTCAGCACCAGGTCGGCGACGCGCATGAGGACCGTGTCGGTGATCCCTCGGTAGTAGCCCGAGACCGCACCCCAGATGGTGCCGACCGTGCCCGAGAACACGGCGATGAGCAGCGCGATCTCGACCGACCGCTGGGTGCCGCGCAGCACGAGCGCGAACTCGTCCTTGCCCAGGTTGTCGGTGCCGAACGGGTGCTTCAGCGACGGGCCGACGGACACGTCGGGACCGCTGAACGTGTAGCTGAAGCGCCAGAAGTGCCCGCCGACGAACGCCAGCAGCACGAGGGCGATGAACACGAACAGGCTGGCGACCGCGGCCTTGTGCTGCAGGAAGCGCCCGATGATGAGGCTGGTCTGGGTGCGCTGCCGCACCGTGAACTCGCGCTCGACCGGCGCGCCGGCGATCGACGACCCCGCGCCGGTCTCGGTCGGCGCCTTGACGTGCAGCGTCGTGTCGCCCTCGAGGGGCTCACCGACCGGCGCCTCGCCGGTGAATCGGTCAGTCATAGCGGATCCTCGGGTCAAGTACGGCGTAGAGGAGGTCGGCGATCAGGTTGAACAGGATCACGACGATCGCGAAGACCAGCAGCCAGGCCTCGACCGCGAAGACGTCACGGGAGCGGATCGACTGCAGCAGGTAGTCACCCATGCCGTGCCACTGGAAGACGGTCTCGGTGATGATCGCGCCACCGATGATGCCGGCGAGGTCGAGCGCGGTGACGGTCGCCAGCGGGATCAGCGCGGTGCGCAGGGCGTGCTTGACCATGACCCGCCGGTTGGACAGGCCCTTCGCGCGAGCCAGCCGGACGTAGTCGCTGTTGAGCACCTCGAGCATCGAACCGCGCTGATAACGGCTCCACGCGGCGTAGGAGATCAGGGCCAGCGAGATCGTCGGCAGGATCATGTGGCCCGTGATGTCGGTGAAGTTGTTCCAGGCGCCCGATGGTGCGGGCACCGACTGCTCACCGATCGTGTAGAAGACCTGGTCGCCCATCTTCTCGTTGGCCCAGATGCCGCCCTGCTTGAGCAGCAGCGCCAGCCAGAACGACGGCATGGCAAGGAAGAGGAAACCGAAGAACGTCGCCGTGTAGTCGGTCACGGAGTACTGCTTGACCGCGCTGATGACGCCGACGACGACCGCGAGGATCAGCGCCAGGATCATCGCCGCGAAGACCAGCCGCAGCGTGACGCCGAGCCGGCTGACGATCTCGGTGCGGATGTTGTCGGTCGGGTTGACCGACGGTCCGAAGTTGCCGTGGAGCACCAGACCTTTGATCCAGTGCCAGTAGCGCTCGAAGAGCCCCTGGTCGAGCCACAGCCGGTGCTCCAGCGCGTGGATCACCTGCGGGGACGGCGGTGGGTTGCGGGCCTTCAGGTCGTTGACCGGGTTGCCGCTGGTCGCGACCATCACGAAGACCACGAACGACGAGACCACGACGATCGGGATCGACACCGCGAGCCGTCTGATCGAGTAGGAGAGCAACCGCCGCCTCCCGGGCAGGTCGACAGGTCGCCGCCGGACACCGGTCGGGCATCCGCGGCGCCACACAGGCTATCCGGATGAAGCCGGTCTGCGGCGCATTCCGGCCAGCATCACGGGGTCGTGGATCGGGGCCATGCGAAGGGCCGGCCCGCGGTGCGGCGGGCCGGCCCCTGCATGACCTTCGAAGGTCGCCTCAGGCGAGGATCAGCTGGCCTTGGCCAGACCCCACTCGCCGGCGTTGTACGGCGGACCAACGTTGGTGTTGTTGTTGCGGATGTTGACGTACTTCTTCTGGACCACGAGGTACGTCGGCTTCTGGTACAGCGGCAGGACGTAGGCGTCCTTCGACATGAGCTCGTCGGCCTTGTTGAGGTTGTCGCGCGACTTGCTCACGTCGGTCGACGACGCGGCCTCCTTCAGAAGCTGGTCGACCTGCGGGTTGCTGTAGTGGCCGTAGTTGCCACCCGCGTCGGTCTCCCACAGCTGCTCCGCACCGCTGAACGGGTACGGCGTGTCGACCCAGGCGAACACGATGACATCGAAGTCGCCCTTGCTCAGGGTGCCACCGAGGTCGTCGGTCGGCTGCACGTTGACCGTGATGCCGAGCTGCTTCATCGAGGCGGCGAACAGCTCGCACTCGTTCTGACGGACCTGGTTGCCGACCGTGTAGCGGATCCGGAACGGACCCACGGCCTTGCCGCTCTTGTCCTTCAGCGCGGTGCCCACGCCGGTGTAGCCGGCGTCGGTCAGCATCTTCTTCGCTGCCGTGACGTCACCACTGCCCTGAGCCTTCGGCAGGTTGTCCTGGTAGCCCGGCTGCCCCGGCACGAACATGTGGCTGTTCAGGGGCTTCGCCGTGGGGTCGAACTGGCCGACCGTCTTCTTGATGATGTCGTCGCGGTTGACCGCGGTGAACATCGCCTGACGGAGCGTGACGTCCTGCAGCGCGGGGTTCTTCAGGTTGAGGTCGAAGTGCTCCCACACGAGGCCGTGGCCGATGTTGGAGATCACACCCGGGATCTGCTTCACCTGGCTTACCAGGTCGACCTCGGGCTGGGGGTACATGCCCTGGATCTCGTTGTTCTGCAGGGCCGTCGGCTCCTGCGTCGCGTCGGTGATGATCCGGAAGATCAGCGTGCTGAGCTGGGCCTTCTTGCCGAAGTACTTGTCGTTCGGCACCAGCGTCACAGCGACGTTGTTCTCGAACTTCTGGATCGTGTAGGGCCCACCGGAGTAGGTCGGGACGTTCTTCGCGAACCAGTCGTTGAAGGTGCTCGCGATGCCGTCCGGGGTGTTGATGTCACCGTGCTGCGCGGCGATGTGGGCCGGGTAGAGCGGGCCGAACAGCGCCTGCCAGTCGGTGTAGGGCTTCTTGAAGACGACGGTCACGGTCTTGCCGTTGTCGGACGGCGTCAGCGACTGGATGTCGTCGTAACCCGAGGTCGTCGCCGGCGTGCACTTCGGGCACTGCGCGGGGTCCTGGGTCTTCCAGTTGTACTCGAAGTCCTTGGCGTCGATCGGCGTGCCGTCGTTCCACTTCGCGTTGGGCTGGATCTTGTAGACGATCGTCTGGGGGTCTGTCTTGGTCTGCTCGGCCGAGACCATCAGGTCCTTGTTGAGGTGACCGGTCAGGTCCGGGTAGGGCACGAAGACGGACGGCAGCACACCGTCGAGGACCTCGGCGGTCTCGAACGTGTTGCCGTCGGCGGTATTCAGGCTCCAGTCGTTGATGTTCTTCTCGATGGCGTAGGAGAAGGTGCCGGTGCCCGTGGTGGTGCCCGAGTTGCAGGTGTTCGGGTTGCTGTCGCAGTCGCCGAACCCGCTCGAGGACTGGTTGTTACCGCCGGTGGTGCCGCCGCCTCCCCCGCTGCTGCCACCGCAGGCGGTGAGCGCCAAAGCGCCGGCCGCCACGATGGTCAGGCCCGTATAGAGCCGCCTTCGCTTCATCTGACTCCCTTTCCCGCGGCCCTGTGATGGCCGCCAGCCGTCGTGCAGCCGTTGTCCGGCTACCCGACCGGGCACAATACGACGCGCCCGGTGTTAGGTGCAGTAAGGGCACGCCGTTCCGCGCCAACCGTGACGAACACGTTATGCAGTCGTGACCGACGGTGCGGTCAGGCTCCGGAGCGGTCGAACCGCACGATCCGGGCGAAGTCGTCGGCCACCAGGCTCGCACCGCCGACGAGCGCCCCGTCGACGTCGGGCTCGGCCATGATCGCCGTGATGTTGTCGGGCTTCACCGATCCGCCGTACAGGATGCGGACGCCGTCGGCCAGGTCGCCGGTGTAGAGCTCGGCGAGAGCGGAGCGCACCTCGCCGCAGACCTCCTGCGCGTCCTGGGGCGTCGCCGTCTCGCCGGTGCCGATCGCCCAGATCGGCTCGTAGGCGATGACCAGGCTGCGGGCCTGCTCGGCCGGCAGCCCTTGCAGGGCGCCCTGCAGCTGGCTGCAGCAGTGCGCGACGTGACCTTCGGCCCGGCGTACGTCGAGGTCCTCGCCCACGCACAGGATCGGGGTGATGCCGTTGCGGTAGGCGGCCTGCACCTTCGCCGCGACGAGCTCGTCGGTCTCGTGGTGGTGCTGTCGCCGCTCGGAGTGCCCGATGCAGACGTAGGAGCAGCCGAGCTTGGCGAGCATGGGCCCGGACACCTCGCCGGTGTAGGCGCCGGAGTCGTGGGCGCTGAGGTCCTGCGCCCCATAGCGGATCAGGAGCTTGTCGCCGTCGACGAGCGTCTGGACGCTGCGCAGGTCGGTGTAGGGCGGGAGTACGACGACCTCGCGGTCCTCGAAATCCTTGTCCTGCAGGGAGAATGCCAGCTTCTGGACCAGCGCGATGGCCTCGAGGTGGTTGAGGTTCATCTTCCAGTTGCCCGCGAGCAGCGGGGTGCGTGCGGTCACGAGTCAGTCCTCCAGCACCGCGAGGCCGGGCAGGGTGGCGCCCTCGAGGTACTCCAGGCTGGCGCCCCCGCCGGTGGAGATGTGGGTGAAGCGTTGCTCCCCGATGCCCAGGAGGCGGATCGCGGCGGCCGAGTCGCCGCCGCCCACGACGGTCAGGGCACCGGTCAGCGCGGCGATGGCCTCCGCCACGCCGCGCGTCCCGGCGGCGAACGGCGCCAGCTCGAAGACACCCATCGGGCCGTTCCAGAAGACCGTGCGCGCGCCGGCCAGCTCGTCGCGGAACAGGTCGACCGTGCGCGGCCCGATGTCGAGCCCCTTCCGAGCGGTCGGGATGGCGCCGACGTCGACGACCTCGGTGGCCACGTCGGGCGAGACGTCGGGCGCGACAACGACGTCGACCGGCAGCACGACCTTGCCGGAGTCGAGGAAGCGCCGGCACGCCTCGACCTGGTCGGCCTCGAGCAGCGAGCCGCCCACGTCGTGACCCTGCGCCGCGAGGAAGGTGAAGCACATGCCGCCGCCGACCAGGAGGCGGTCGACGTGCGGCAGCAGGCTGTCGATGACGGCAAGCTTGTCGGACACCTTCGACCCGCCGAGCACGACCACGTAGGGCCGGTCAGGATCCTGGGTGAGCCGGCGCAGGACGGCCACCTCCTGCTGCACGAGCGCGCCGGCAGCGTGGGGCAGCAGCCGGGCGACGTCGTAGACGCTCGCGTGCTTGCGGTGCACGGCCCCGAAGGCGTCGTCGACGTAGACGTCGGCGAGGGCGGCCAGCCGCGCGGCGAACTCCCGGCGCGCAGTCTCGTCCTTGCTGGTCTCCCCCGCGTCGAACCGAAGGTTCTCCAGCACCGCCACGTCGCCGTCGCCGAGCCGGCCGACGGCCTCGGTCGACGCCGGCCCCGCCACGTCGCCGGTGAAGCGCACCGCGCGGCCGAGCAGCTCCCCCAGCCGCTCGGTGACCGGGCGCAGTGACAGCTCCGGCCTCACCTCACCCTTGGGCCGGCCGAGGTGGGCGCACACGACCACGCGCGCTCCCCCGCCGGCGAGCTGCTCGATGACCGGGAGGCTGGCCCGGATGCGGCCGTCATCGGTGATGCGGCCGTCCTGCAGCGGCACGTTGAGGTCGGCGCGCAGCAGCACTCGCCGGCCGGTGAGATCACCCAGGTCGGTGACGGTCTTCATGCGGGAGCTAGAGACGAGCGGCCACGAGGGCAGTCAGGTCAGCGAGGCGGTTGGAGTAACCCCACTCGTTGTCGTACCAGCCGACCACCTTGACCTGGTTGCCGTTGGCCATCGTCAGCAGCGAGTCGAACGTGCACGACGCCGGCGTGCCGACGATGTCGCTGGAGACGATCGGGTCCTCGGTGTAGACGAGGTAGCCCTTCAGCGGTCCGTCGGCGGCCTGCTTGTAGGCCGCGTTGACCTCGTCGGCGGTCACCTCGCGCTCGAGCTCGACGACGAGGTCAGTGACGGAGCCGTCGATGACCGGCACCCGCATCGCGATGCCGTCGAGCTTGCCCTTGACCTCGGGGATGACGAGGCTGGTCGCCTTCGCCGCACCGGTCGAGGTCGGGATGATGTTCTGCGCCGCCGCCCGCGCCCGCCGCAGGTCCTTGTGCGGGAAGTCGAGGATCACCTGGTCGTTGGTGTAGGCGTGGATCGTCGTCATGAAGCCCTTGACGATCCCGAAGCTGTCGAGCAGCACCTTGGCGAGCGGGGCCACGCAGTTCGTCGTACAGCTCGCGTTGGAGATGACCGTGTGCTTCGCCGGGTCGTAGGCGTCGTCGTTGACGCCCATGACGATCGTGATGTCTTCCTTCTTGGCCGGCGCGGAGATGATGACCTTCTTCGCGCCGCCGCCGTCGACGTGCTTGTGCGCGTCGCCCCGGTCGGTGAACCGGCCCGTCGACTCGATGACGACCTCGACGCCGAGGTCCGACCAGGGGAGCTGGCCGGGGTCGCGCTCGGAGAGCACCTTGATCGTCCGGTCGCCGACCTTGATGGCGTCACCGCTGGCGCGCACGTCATCGGCGAGGGTGCCGAGCACGGAGTCGTACTTCAGCAGGTGAGCGAGGGTCTTCGTGTCGGTGAGGTCGTTGACCGCCACGATCTCGATGTCCTGGGCCCGGCTCGCGGCGACCGCTCGCCAGAAGTTGCGGCCGATCCGGCCGAAACCGTTGACGCCTACTCGAGTAGCCACGGCACTGCTCTCCTCGGGTCACGACTGTTGATCGACAGGCCTTCCCGTCGCGACAGTAACCGATGCCCGGCCCGGGCAGGGCACGCACTCAGGGCGCGAGCATCTCCTCGGTGAGGTTGGCCTCCGTGCCCGGCACGCCGAGCTCCTCCGCCCGCTTGTCCGCGAGCGCGAGCAGCCGGCGGATCCGGCCCGCTATCGCGTCCTTCGTCAGCGGCGGGTCGGCGAGGGCGCCGAGCTCCTCGAGCGAGGCCTGCGAGTGCTCCATGCGGAGCCGGCCGGCGGCGAGCAGGTGGTCGGGTGCTTCGCCGTCGAGGATCTGCATCGCCCGCTGCACCCGGGCGCCGGCGGCGACGGCCGCGCGGGCCGACCGGCGCAGGTTGGCGTCGTCGAAGTTCGCCAGCCGGTTGGCCGTGGCGCGCACCTCGCGGCGCATCCGGCGTTCCTCCCAGGCGAGCACCGAGTCGTGCGCGCCGAGGCGAGTGAGCAGCATGCCGATCGCGTCGCCGTCGCGGAGCACGACCCGGTCGACGCCGCGGACCTCGCGCGCCTTGGCCGAGACGCCGAGCCGGCGGGCCGCGCCGACCAGCGCGAGTGCCGCCTCCGGGCCGGGCGAGGTGATCTCGAGGGACGACGAGCGGCCGGGCTCGGTGAGCGAGCCGTGGGCGAGGAAGGCGCCGCGCCACGCGGCGGCGGCGTCGCAGAGCCCGCCGGACACCACCGCCGGCGGGATGCCCCGCACCGGCCGGCCGCGGCCGTCGATGAGGCCGGTCTGGCGGGCCAGGCTCTCGCCGTCCTTGACGATGCGTACGACGTAGCGGGTGCCCTTGCGCAACCCGCCGGCGGCCATCACCGCCACGTCGGAGGAGTGCCCGAAGACCTCGGCGATGTCCTTGCGCAGCCGGCGCGCGGCCTGCCCGGTGTCGAGCTCGGCCTCGACGACGAGCCGGCCGCTGACGATGTGCAGGCCCCCGGCGAACCGCAGCAGCGTCGCCATCTCCGCCTTGCGGCAGCAGGGTTTGGTCACCACCAGCCGCGAGAGCTCGTCCTTGACCGCGGCCGTCATCGCCATCTGTCGTCTCCCGTGTCGGTGAATATCCGCCCGTAGACCCGGGCGAGCTGGTCGGCGTCATGGTGCGGCGACCCGTCGGCGGCCCGGACGGGCGCGACGACGAGCTCGGCGCTCATGCTGCGGGCCACCTCACGCAACCGTCGCTCGGCGGCGGCGTCGGGCACCGAGGACCGGTCGGCGAGCACGACGTCGACGTCGATGTCCGGCGCGTGGGCGCACAGCACTTCGATGTGGGCCTCGGGGGAGAAGCCCTCGGTCTCCCCCGGTTGCGGGGCGAGGTTCAGGGCGAGCATCCGCCGGGCCGCGGTCTTGGTGACGGCCTCGGCGAGGTCGGGAACGAGCAGGTGGGGCAGCACGCTGGTGAACCACGAGCCCGGGCCCATCACCACCCACTCGGCGTCGCGCACCGCGTCGACCGCCTCCTGGCAGGCGCGCGGCCGCTCGGGCACCAGCCGGACGGTGACGACCCGCCCGGGCGTGGTGGCGACCGCCACCTGGCCGCGGACCAGGTGCACGGCCGACGGGTCGTCGGCGACGAGCCCGGCGACCTCCGCCACGATCTCCAGCGGCTCGGTGGCCATCGGCAGCACCCGGCCGGTGACGCCGAGCACCTCGCCGAGCAGGCCGAGGCTGGTGACGAGGTCGCCGGTGACCTCGAAGAGTGCGGCGAGCACGAGGTTGCCGACCGCGTGCCCGGCAAGCGCGCCGGCGCCGGCGAACCGGTGCTGGACGACCTGCTGCCAGACCGCTTCGGTGTCGGTGCTGCCGGCGAGCGCGCAGAGCGCCATCCGCAGGTCACCGGGGGGCAGCACGCCGAGCTCGGCCCGCAACCGGCCGCTCGACCCTCCGTCGTCGGCGACGGTGACGACGGCGGTGATGTCGTCGGTGACCTGGCGCAGGGCTGCGAGCGAGGCGGCGAGGCCGTGCCCGCCGCCGAGCGCCACGACCCGGGGCCCTCTCACTCCGGTCCCCCGCTGGGGCGCGACCGCAGCGAGGCACTCCGCGCGGTGCTCACTCCCGCCCCACGTCGCGGTGGCCGGTCTGCACGTCGAGACCCGCGGCAGCGAGCCGGCGGGCCAGCTCCTCGGCGATGACGACGCTTCGATGCTTCCCGCCGGTGCAGCCGACCGCGAGAGTGAGGTACTGCTTGCCCTCCCGGCGGTAGCCCTCGGCCATGACCTGCAGCACGTCTTCGAACCGCTCGAGGAACGCCTCCGCGCCGGGCTGCCCGAGCACGTAGTCGCGGACGGCCTGGTCGCGCCCCGTGAGCGGCTGCAGCTCGGGAATCCAGTGCGGGTTGGGCAGGAACCGGCAGTCGACGACCAGGTCCGCATCGACCGGCAGGCCGTACTTGTAGCCGAAGGACACGACGTTCGTGCGCAGCGGCTGCTGGCCCTCCTCCTGGAAGGCGGCGGCGATCTTCGCCCGCAGCTCGTGGACGTTCGTCACGCTGGTGTCGATGACCAGGTCGGCCTCGCCCTTGAGGTCGCGGAGCAGGTCGCGCTCGCGGGCGATGCCGTCGACGAGGCGGCCGTCACCCTGCAGCGGGTGCGGGCGGCGGACCGAATCGAACCGGCGTACGAGCACGTCGTCGGAGGCCTCGAGGAACAGCACCCGCGCGTGGCAACCCCTGCGCTCCAGATCGTCGAGCGCCTCCCGCAGGTTGACGCGGAACGCCCAGCTGCGCACGTCGACGACGACGGCGATCCGGGAGACCGAGCCGCGCGATCGGCTGCCGAGGTCGACCATCGTCGGGATCAGCTCCGGCGGCAGGTTGTCGACGACGTACCAGCCGAGATCCTCCAGGCACTTCGCGGCGGTGCTGCGACCCGCGCCGGACAGCCCGGTGACGACCACCAGGTCGAGGCTGCCGGTCGTCATCCCTCGCCGCTCCCCTCGACCAACCCGTCACCGATCGACGTCGAGACTGCCACCGCGCCGGCCTCCGTGTCTTGCCGCTGCGGCAAACCTCCGCCGTCCGCGAGGATCTCGCCGGTGGCGGGATCGACGGCGACGGGCGGTTCGACGCCGGCGAGCGCGCTGCACACCGCCGCGGCGGTCGCCGGACCGATGCCCGGCACCTCCGCGATCTGCTCGACCGTCGCCTGCCGCAACCGCTTGACCGACCCGAAATGGCGAAGCAGCGCCTTGCGCCGCGTCTCACCGAGACCGGGTACGCCGTCGAGTGCACTGGCGGTCATCGACCGGGACCGCTTCTGCCGGTGGTAGGTGATCGCGAAACGGTGCGCCTCGTCGCGCACCCGCTGCAGCAGGTAGAGCGCCTCGCTGGTGCGCGGCAGGATCACCGGGTCGGGGCGGTCGGGCAGCCACACCTCCTCGAGCCGTTTCGCCAGCCCGCAGAGGGCGACGTCGTTGACCCCGGCATCGGCGAGCGCGGCCGCGGCGGCCGCGACCTGCGGGGCCCCGCCGTCGACCACGACGAGGTTCGGCGGGTAGGCGAAGCGCCGGGCGCGACCGGTCTCCGGGTCGATCAGTGCCGGCCCCACGCTGACGTCGAGCTCGCCGGTGCGGGCTCTTTCCTCGACGTAGCGGCGGAACCTGCGGCCCACGGCCTCCCGGATGCTGGCGACGTCGTCCTGGCCGGCGACCCCGCGGATCTGGAAACGCCGGTAGTCGGACTTGCGCGGCAGCGCGTCTTCGAAGACGACCATCGACGCCACCACGTCGCTGCCCTGCAGGTTGGAGACGTCGAAGCACTCGATGCGCAGCGGCGCCTCGTCGAGGTCGAGCGCGTCCTGGATCTCCTGCAGGGCAAGGCTGCGCGCGGTCAGGTCGCTGGCGCGTCGCATCCGGTGCCGCTGCAGCGACTCCGCCGCATTACGGGTGACGGTGTCGAGCAGTGCCCGCTTGTCACCGCGCTGCGGCACCCGCAACGACACCCGGCCGCCGCGGACGATCTCCAGCAGCTCGGTCACGACCTCCGGGTCCGGCGGCAGCGTCGGGACCAGCACCTCGCGCGGCACCTCGTGGCCCTCGTCGAGGTAGGCCGTCGACAGGAACTGCTCCACGAGCCCGTCCAGACCATCGCCGCCCTCGGGGTCGGTCTCCTTGTCGACGACCCAGCCGCGCTGCCCGCGAACCCGGCCGCCGCGGACGTAGAAGACCTGAACGGCGGCCTCGAGCTGGTCCTCGGCGAACGCCACGACGTCGGCGTCGGTCCCGTCGCCGAGGACGACGGCCTGCTTCTCGACGGCGCGCTCGAGCGCGCGGATGTCGTCGCGCAGGCGGGCCGCGCGCTCGTAGTCCTGAGCGTCGGAGGCGGCCTTCATCTCCAGCTGAAGCCGGCGCAGGTACTTCTGCGTCTGGCCGGCCATGAAGTCGCAGAAGTCCTCGACGATCTCGCGGTGCTCCTCGACGCCGACCCAGCCGACGCACGGCGCGGAGCACTTGCCGATGTAGGCCAGCAGGCACGGCCGCCCGCTGCGCTGTGCCCGGTGGAAGACCCCGTCGCTGCAGGTGCGGGCGGGGAACACGCGCAGCAGCAGGTCGAGCGTCTCGCGGATGGCCCACGCGTGGGAGTAGGGCCCGAAGTAGCGCACGCCCTTGCGTTTGGCGCCGCGCATCACCCGGATCCGCGGGACCTCGTCGCCGACGGTGACGGCCAGCCACGGGTAGCTCTTGTCGTCGCGGTAGCGGATGTTGAAGCGCGGGTCGTACTCCTTGATCCAGGAGTACTCGAGCTGCAGAGCCTCGACCTCGGTGCCGACGACCACCCAGTCGACCGAGGCCGCGGCGCGCACCATCGTCTGCGTCCGCGGGTGCAGGTGGACGATGTCCTGGAAGTACGACGAGAGCCTGCTGCGCAGGCTCTTGGCCTTGCCGACGTAGATGACCCGGCCGTGCTCGTCGCGGAAGCGGTAGACCCCCGGCTGGTCGGGGATGGAGCCCGGCGCCGGACGGTAGCTCGCCGGATCTGCCACGGACTCCAGCCTAATCCGGTCTGGCGCCCCGGCTCCCGATCTGATTTGGCACCGCGGTCCTCGGAATGCCACCCTTCCGGGCATTCGCCACCCGCACCGGATCCGGGAGACGCACACTGACCGACGAGGTACTCACCGAGGTCGTCGTCGACGACGGCGGCGCGACCGGCCGCGGTCGGGTGACCTCCCTCCGGCTGTCGTGGCGGAAGGCCGACCCGCTGGCCGTGACGGTGACGCTGATCCCGAAGCCCGAGCACCCCGCCTTGCCCAACGGCTCCTGGGTGGTGCTGCGCGACTTCCTCCGCTACGGCCTGGAGGAACCCACCGGCGACGGTGACGTCCGCCTGCGGCCCGACCCGGAACGGGGCCGCCTGGTGCTCCAGCTGGCCCGCGGCGCGCACCCGTGCCAGGTCAGCGTGGCCTGCGACACGGTGCGGACGTTCCTCGACGCCACCGAGGCGATCGTGCCGGCGGGCGAGGAGGCCGGCGACGCCGAGATCGACGCCCTCATCGCCCGTCTGCTCGACCGCTAGCGCAAGGGACGTCAGGCGCGGGCTCGCTTCGGCGTACGCCGCGAGGCCTTGCGCGGCGCGGCCACCCGGTCGCCGAGGATCGGGCGCAGGAACCGTCCGGTGTGGCTCGCCTCGACGCCGGCGACGTACTCGGGCGGCCCCTCGGCGACGACGGTGCCGCCCCCGAACCCTCCCTCGGGGCCCATGTCGATGACCCAGTCGGCCGTCTTGATCACGTCGAGGTTGTGCTCGATGACAATGACCGTGTTGCCGGCGTCGACCAGCCGGCCGAGGACGCCGAGCAGCTTGCGGATGTCCTCGAAGTGCAGGCCGGTGGTGGGCTCGTCGAGCACGTAGACGGTGCGACCGGTGGACCGCTTCTGCAGCTCGGAGGCCAGCTTGACCCGCTGGGCCTCGCCGCCGGACAGCGTAGGCGCCGGTTGGCCGAGCCGCACGTAGCCGAGCCCCACGTCGTTGAGCGTCTGCAGGTGCCGGCGGATGGCCGGAATCGCCTCGAAGAACTCACACGCCTCCTCGATCGGCATGTCGAGGACCTCGGCGATCGTCTTGCCCTTGTAGTGGACCTCGAGGGTCTCGCGGTTGTAGCGGGCGCCGTGGCAGACCTCGCACGGGACGTAGACGTCGGGCAGGAAGTTCATCTCGATCTTGATGGTGCCGTCGCCGGCGCACGCCTCGCAGCGGCCGCCCTTGACATTGAAGGAGAACCGGCCCTGCAGGTAGCCGCGGACCTTCGCCTCGGTCGTCTCGGCGAACAGCTTGCGGATGTGGTCGAAGACGCCGGTGTAGGTGGCCGGGTTGGAGCGCGGGGTGCGGCCGATCGGCGACTGGTCGACGCCGACGACCTTGTCGACCTCGTCGAGCCCGACGACGGTGCGGTGGCGGCCGGGCACGGTGCGCGCACCGTTGAGCTCGCGGGCGAGGACGTTGTAGAGGATGTCGTTGACCAGCGTGCTCTTGCCGGAGCCGGAGACGCCGGTGACGGCGACGAAGCAGCTCAACGGGAACGACACGTCGATGCCATCGAGGTTGTGCTCGCGGGCGCCGACGACGGTCAGCTGACGGTCGGCCGACGGCTGCCGGCGGATGTCGGGCACGGGAATCGAACGGCGGCCGGACAAGTAGGCGCCGGTGACCGAATCGCGGTTGCGCAGCAGGTCGTCGACGGTGCCGGTCACCACGATCTCGCCGCCGTGCTCCCCCGCGCCGGGACCGATGTCGACGACCCAGTCGGCGGTGCGGATCGTGTCCTCGTCGTGCTCGACGACGATCAGCGTGTTGCCGAGGTCGCGCAGCCGCACCAAGGTCTCGATCAGCCGGTGGTTGTCGCGCTGGTGCAGCCCGATCGACGGCTCGTCGAGCACGTAGAGGACGCCGACAAGGCCGGACCCGATCTGCGTGGCCAGCCGGATCCGCTGGGCCTCCCCACCGGCGAGCGTGCCGGCCGCCCGGTCCAGCGACAGGTAGTCCAGGCCGACGTCGAGCAGGAACCGCAGCCGCTCGTTGATCTCCTTGAGCACCCGGCCGGCAATGGTCTGCTCCCGGTCGGTGAGCTCCATCCCGCGCAGGAACGCCGCGCACTCCCCGATCGGCATCCGGGCGACCTCGGCGATCGACCGGCCCCCCATCGTCACGGCCAGGGACTCGGGCTTGAGCCGCGCGCCGTCACACGCCGGGCAGGGCACCTGCCGCATGTAGCCCTCGAACCGCTCGCGGCTGGTGTCGGACTCGGCCTCGGCGTGCCGCCGCTCGACGAACGACACCGCGCCCTCGAACGAGGCCCAGTAGGAGCGCTCGCGCCCGTAGCGGTTGCGGTAGCGGACATGCACCTGGGTCGGGTGCCCGTGCAGGATCGCCCGGCGCGCCTTCGGCGGCAGCTCCTCCCACGGCGTGGCCGGGTCGAACCCGAGCTCCTCGGCGAGCGCGTCGACGAGCCGGCCGAAGTAGTCCTTGCCGTTGCGCCCGCCCCACACGGAGACCGCGCCGTCGGCCAGCGACTTCGTCGGGTCGGGGACGATGAGCTCCGGGTCGACCTCCATCCGGGTCCCGATGCCGGTGCACTGCGGGCAGGCGCCGTAGGGAGAGTTGAAGGAGAACGACCGCGGCTCGAGCTCCTCGAACGACAGGTCGTCGTAGAGGCAGGCGAGGTGCTCGGAGAACGTGCGCTCGCGGTGCGGGTCGTCGGCCGGCAGGTCGACGAAGTCGAGCACCACCAGGCCGCCGCCGAGCGCGAGCGCGGTCTCGACGGAGTCGGTCAGCCGGCGCCGGGCCGACGCCTTGACCGCGAGCCGATCGACGACGGCCTCGATCGTGTGCTTCTTCTGCTTGTCGAGCCGGGGCGGGTCGGTGAGCGGAACCACCTCGCCGTCGACCCGGGCCCGGCTGAAGCCCTTGGTCTGCAGCTCGCGGAACAGCTCGGCGTACTCCCCCTTGCGGCCGCGCACGACCGGCGCCAGCACCTGGAACCGCGAGCCCTCCGCGAGGTCGAGCACCCGGTCGACGATCTGCTGCGGCGTCTGGCGCGCGATCGGGCGGCCGCACTTCGGGCAGTGCGGGCGGCCCACCCGCGCGAACAGCAGCCGCAGGTAGTCGTAGACCTCGGTGATCGTGCCGACCGTGGACCGCGGGTTGCGCGAGGTGGACTTCTGGTCGATCGAGACGGCGGGCGACAGGCCCTCGATGAAGTCGACGTCGGGCTTGTCCATCTGCCCGAGGAACTGGCGCGCGTAGGCGGAGAGGCTCTCCACGTAGCGGCGCTGGCCCTCGGCGAAGATCGTGTCGAAGGCGAGGCTGGACTTGCCGGACCCGGACAGGCCGGTGAAGACGATCAGCGCGTCGCGGGGCAGGTCGAGGCTGACGTCGCGCAGGTTGTGCTCACGCGCGCCACGAATGATGAGGCGGTCGGCCATAGGTGCTCTCTCGAGAAGGTCTCCGCCGATGCTAGTGCGGCTCGCCGACAGTCCTCGGGCGTCGTAGGCCGCATCCGCGGGCCGCTACGCTGCCGGGGCATGGCAGACACCTACACCGGTGACGTCTCCGTCGGCGGGCCCGCCCAGACCCGCGAGCTGCCGGGACTGACGGTCACGAAGGTCGCCGTCGGGGACTTCGACAACAACTGCTACTTCTTGCGCTGCCGGGCCACCGGCGAGGTGCTGCTCGTCGACGCGGCCAACGAGGCCGAGCGCCTGCTCGCCGAGCTCGGCGACGAGCGGCTGACCCGGGTCGTCACCACGCACCAGCACTTCGACCACTGGCAGGCCCTCGACGCCGTGGTTCGCGCGACCGGGGCACCCGTCGTCGCCCATCCCGACGACGCCGGCGAGCTGCCGGTGCCGGTCGACGAGACCGTCGTCGACGGTGGTCGGGTGCGCGTCGGCGAGGCCGAGCTCGCCGTCATCCACCTCGTCGGCCACACCCCCGGCTCGATCGCGCTGCTGTACGACGCGGGCGGCGAGCTCTCCGACTCCCCCCACCTCTTCACCGGCGACAGCCTCTTCCCCGGCGGGCCGGGACGGACGACGAACCCCAAGGACTTCACGTCGCTCATGGACGATCTGGAGCGGAAGGTGTTCGGCCCGTTGCCCGACAGCACCTGGGTCTACCCGGGCCACGGCAAGGACACCACCCTCGGCGCCGAGCGCCCCTCGATCCCGGAGTGGCGCGCCCGCGGCTGGTGATCAGGACGCGGGCGACTGCCGGATCAGGCGCAACCGCGCCACGGCCGGGAACGTCGAGTGCAGCCGCAGCAACCGCCTGCTCCCGACCAGGAGCCCCAGCCACACGAGGGCGACAGCGGCGATGCCGACCACCAGCGGCGGGTGCGTCAGCCGCGCGAGGCCCCAGAGCGCGATGGTCGCCGCCGCTATCGAGGCGTAGCACCGCAGGTGCTCCAGGTCGACCAGTCCGACGCCGCCCGCGCCGCGAAGACCGAACTGCTTGACGACGTTGTGCACGAGCAGCGTGACAAGCGCCGTCACCGCCGCGCCCAGGGCGCCCGCGACCGGCACCAGGAACAGGCACATCGCCACGATCACGGCGAGCACCGCCACGCTGCTGCCCACGAGGAAGCGGCGCCGACCGAGGATCTGCAGGGTCATCCCGTTGAAGCCGAGGGCTGCGCTGACGTAGGTGCCGACGGCGAGCAGGACCAGGTAGTGGGAGGACGAGGCGTAGCGCGCACCGAAGAGCGCGACGGTCAGCGGCCGCGCGAGCGCGACCTGTGTCGCGAACACCGGGAAGGTGAGCAGCGCGACCCAGCTCGCGCTCTGCCAGTACAGGTCTCGCAGCGACTCCTGCTCGCCGCGGACGTGCAGCCGGGAGGCGTACGGCGTGAACAGCGTGAGGAAGCTGTAGGAGACGGTGAGGTTCAGCATGGCGAGCGGCACGACCGCGCGGAAGGAGGCGACGTCGACCGTGGAGTGCGTGCGCCCGAGCACGAGGCTGGCCAGCTCGAACGTCGCCGAGGTCACGAGCCCGGTGAGCAACATGGGCCAGGCGAACCCGAAGAGCTCGCGCACCGGCAGCCGGACCCGAGCGCGCGCCAGGGCGGCGAGCACTCCCGTCTCACGCAGCAGCCGGGCCGAGAGCACGGCGTACAGCAGGAAACCGGCGGCCGAGACGACCACGTAACCGCCGGCGAGGAACCGCGGACCCCGGTCCGCGACCACGAGGACCCCGACCACCGCGAGCTTGAGCAGAGGCTCGAGCACGTACCGGCGCACGAAGACCGCGCCCGGCCGGCCGAAGACCGCGAACAGGTTCACGACCAGGGTGTCGAGCGCCTGCACGGGAGCCAGGAGCAGGAGCACTCCGATGACGGCGTAGGACCCGTGCCCGTTCGTCAGCACGTGGATCACCTCGGGGACGCCCAGGGCCACCGCCACGACCGCTCCGCCGAGGAGGGTGATGGTCACCGCCTCCACGATGAGGACCCCCACGAGGCGGCCGTAGTCATGCCGCTCGTCGTACAAGGCGAGAAAGCGCACGTCGGCCCGGTCGAGACCGAGCGCGAGCACCGCCTGCAGCAGCGCCACGAGTGACAGGCCGTAGGCGAAACCGCCGTAGTCGCTCTTGGACAGGAAACGGACGAGGAGCACCTGCACGCCGAACCCGCACAGCAGTGACAGCACCCGGCCGGCCAGCAGCAGGACGGAACCGCGCAGGTGCGCGACGCGCTCGGCCTCGGTCACGCGGCAGACCGATGCCGGTCGTCGAGCGCCCGCCACAGCAAGGCCGTCACCGCCCGGGTGGCCTCCGCCGGGTCGGCCGTGGTGTCGACGACCGCGGCAGCCCGCCGGGTGCTGACCAAGGACAGGTAGCCCTCGCGCCGGCGCCGAGCCACCGCCAGCGAGTGCTCGGGCTTGCGCTGCACGAGGACCCGGGCGGGGGCGTCGAGCACGACGGTCACGTCCGGCCTCGGCGACAGTCGACGGACGAGCGCCTGGATCGCGCGGCCACGTGCAGTCCGAGGAGCGGGTTCGACGTCGAGGTCGAAGGCGCACCGATCGAGGAGCACCACGGCGTGACGCCGGTGCCACGCGGCGCCCGCGGCACCGGCGAGCAGGCGGGCTAGCACCAGCACGGTCCGCATGAGGGGAAGGTTGCCCAGCGCGGCGCTGAGGCCGGTCCGCCGCCACAGGCCGAGGTGCACGCGGTGCACCGGGAGCGGCAGAGCCGCCACCAGCGCGTCTACCAAGGTGGTCTTACCGACCCCGTCCGGGCCGACGAGCGCCACCACGACGCCGCGGGACAGTCGCGCCGGACGATCGGCGATGCCGTCGCTCGTGGCAGCGGGCCGCAGGACGACCCATGCGTCGTCGTCGGACCGGTACCGCACGCAGCAGTGATCGCCCCCGCGCCCGGTCACCGGCACGAAGCCGGACGGGCAGGCCGACGCGGTCATCGACGGCCGGCGGGCAGACTGCCCCATCGCGACGGCCGGGTGATGGATACTCCGCGGCCATGGGTGCACGCGTGGTCGACCACAACGTGCACGGCCTCGTCACCGTGCGCCTGGTCGATCCGCCGCCGGAGATGGTGCAACACCTGGTCGACGTCATCGGCCCCTCGGTCGGTCCGCCGCGCGACCCCGACATCACGGTGAGCTTCGTGGACCGCTTCCCGACGACGCCGCGCCTGCGGGTCCTCAACGCTCGGGAGGTGGCCTACGACGAGGAGCACTTCTACGTCATCGGCGATCGGGGCCTGCGCAGCCGCGTCGACATCGCAGGCCTCGGGGAAGCCACCGACATCGTCTGCGAGCGCGGCGTCACCCAGGTGCCACTCCTGCTCGGGGTTCTCGGCCTGCGGCTGCTGGAGCAGGAGCACGTGCTCCTGCACTCTGCGGCGTTCGAGTTCGCGGACCGGTGCGTGGTCGTCGTCGGCTGGAAGAAGGGCGGCAAGACCGAGACGCTGCTGCCCTTCCTGGCCGCCGGGGCGCGCCATCTGTCGGATGAGTGGTCGATCGTCAGCCCCGAAGGCGTCGTCTACGGGTTGCCCGGGCGGCTGCAGCTGTGGAGCTGGCACCTGCGTCAACTGCCTGCCTTCTGGTCCCGGGTCCCGGCTCGGGATCGTCGCCGACTTCGCGTGCTGCGGGCCTACCAGCGCGCCCACCGGCTGCTGCCCACATCGCGGCGGTCGGGACCGATGGCCCGTCTGCTGGCCGGGCTCGCTGCAGAAGGTGGCAACGCCACGCTCGGCCAGGCTCGGGCGATGCCGGAGGAGCTCGTCGGCGACCGCGTGCGCCGCACCCCCGCTCGGATCGACGTCGTTCTCCTCGCCGGGGTCTCGCCCGAGCCGCAGTGCCGTGTGATCCCCGCCGAACCCGAGCTGGTGGCCCAGCGGATGGCGGCCTCCCTGGCCTACGAGCGGCAGCCGCTGCTGACCGCCTACGAGCAGTTCCGCTTCGCCTTCCCCTCCCGGTCCAACCCGCTGGTCGACTCGGCCCGCGTCCGCGAGGAAGCCATCCTGCGGCGGGCCCTGGCTGGTCGCGCGGCGTACGAGGTCGTCCACCCCTATCCCGTCCGACTCCATGACGTCTACGAAGCGGTTCGGCCCTTCGTCTCGTAGGCCCAGAGCGGCGACCTCGGCGGGCTGATACCGCGGGCTCGGCGAGGTATCAGGGACCCGGATGCGCGCTCATCCAGGGCGATGGCCTCAGACCGCGCCCGGGGCGGCGATCAGGGACGGCTGCGGGCGCGGCTGCAGGCGACCAGGGGAGGACGGATGCCTGTGGGTGCGGTAGCACACACCCGGTTCCGGCGAGCCGTGATCATCGTGGCGGTTGCCGCGCTGATTCCCGTGATGACCCACGTGGTCGGCAACGCGGCCACCGGCAACGTCGGCTACCAAGGCCCGTCGTACGCCGGCGTCGCCGCCACGCATCCGGAGGCAGCGACCTCGGACAAGCCCGAGAGCAAGCTCTGGTACGCCGGGAGCACGTGGTGGGCGGACATGTGGTCCACCGCCTCGTCGCAGTTCCACATCTGGCGTTACGACCGCGCCAACACGCAGTGGGTCGACACCGGCGTGGCGCTCGACCGCAGGAACACCTCGGACGCGGACACGCTCTGGGACGGCCAGCACCTGTTCGTCGCCTCCCACGTGCGGGCCGCCGACTCGGCGAGCAACGTCACGGGGCAGCCCGCCTACCTCTACCGATACTCGCTGAGCAACGGGTCGTGGACGCCCGACGCCGGTTACCCGGTCGCCATCAACAACGTGTCGTCCGAGTCGATGACCATCGACAAGGACTCGACCGGGCGCCTGTGGGCGACCTGGACCCAAGCGAGCAAGGTGATGCTGGCCGTGAGCTCCAGCCCGGTCGACGGCACCGGGACGGTGACCTGGTCCGCGCCGTTCACCCCGAAAGTCACCGGCGCCTCGAACCTCAAGCCGGACGACATCTCCGCGATCGTGGCCTTCGCCGGCAACAAGATGCTCGTGATGTGGAGCAACCAGAACGACGCGGCGATGTACTACGCCACCCGCAACGACAGCACGAAGTACCCGACGAGCTGGCAAGGCGGCACGGCGGTGAAGCGCCCGTACGTCGCCGATGACCACATCAACCTGAAGAGCCTGCAGTCCGACACCACGGGCCGGGTGTGGGCCGCGGTGAAGACCAGCCTGGGCGACCCGACGAACGCGAACGGTTCGGACCCGCTGCTCAACCTCATGCTGTTCAAGCCTGGCACCGGGTCGTGGACCTCGTACACGTTCAGCACCGTCGCCGACAACATGACCCGCCCCATCGTGATGCTCGACGAGCAGAACCAGATGGTGCACATGTTCGCCACCGGGCCCACCCCCGACAGCTACTACAACGGCGCGGGCACGATCTACGAGAAGACGACGAGCATGGCCAACCCGTCGTTCGCGCCGGGCTTCGGCACCCCGGTGATCCAGCAGGCCGGGTCGGCGTACATGAACAACGTGACCGGCAGCAAGCAGCCGGTCAACGACAGCACCGGCCTGGTCGTCCTGGCCAGCAACGAGAGCACGCAGTACTACTGGTGGTCGGACGAGAGGCTGCCGGGCCCGGCGCCCTCGCCGTCCCCGACGCCGAGTCCAACGACTTCCGGCGGGAGCACGCTGACGTTCCCGGTCACCGACGATGCGACCATCGCGTCGGGCCAGCCGTCCACCAACTTCGGGGCCGACACCCGCCTCGTGGCCGACCAGTCGCCACTGACCAACTTCCTGCTGCGGTTCGACCCCGAGGCGCCGGGCTGCACGCTCGTGAGCGCCACCCTGCAGCTCACCGACGGCACGTCCACCTACGACGACTCACCCACGGGCGGCAACTTCTACACGGCCGCGGCGAACTGGTCGGAGAGCACCGTCACCTGGAACACCGCACCGGCGAGCGCGCAGTTCACCGGCTCGATCGGGACGGTGGCCCTGGGGCAGACCTACACCCTCGACGTGACGCCCTACGTGACGGTCAACCAGCCGGTCGCCTTCCGCGTGGCCAAAGCGGACACCGAGGGAGTCAAGTACTTCTCCAAGGAAGGCTCGGCGCAGCACGAGCCGCGGCTGCTGGTGACCTGCGCCGGGTCGACGGCCTCGCCCACGCCGACCCCGACCGACTCCCCGACTCCCACGCCCACCCCGACGCCGACTCCCACGCCGACCCCGACGCCCACGCCCACGCCCACCCCGACCCCGACCAGCCAGTCGCTCTCCTTCGCGGTGACCGACGACGCCACGATCGTGCAGGGCAGTGGCGACACGAGCTACGGCAGCACGTCGCGGCTCGGCGCGGACCAGTCGCCGATGACCGACTTCCTCGTCCGCTTCAACCCGCAGACCAGTGCCTGCACCACGGTGCTCAGCGCCCAGATCCAGATCACCGACGGCACCTCGACCTACGACGACTCCCCCACGGGCGGCAACTTCTACGTCACCAGCGCGAACTGGTCGGAGTCACAGGTGACCTGGAACAACGCCCCGGCCGCGGGAAGCCTGGTCGGCTCGATCGGGGCGGTGGCACTGGGTCAGACCTACACCCTCGACGTGACTCCGTACGTGACGCTCAACCAGCCGGTCGCCTTCCGCATCGCCAAGGCGGACACCGAGGGAGTCAAGTACTTCTCCAAGGAAGGCTCGGTGCAGTACGAGCCGCGACTGCTCCTGACGTGCAGCTGACATGACAGTGAGCGAGGCGTCCCCGTGCCCCGCCCAACGGCCCGCGGCCGACGCGTCGCCCGGGGGTGTTCACACCGGCCTCGACTGGCGCTTCCTGCTCGGCGTCGCCCGGCTCGGCCGGGTGGCCCTCGTGGGCCCGCACGACGACGCCGAGGTCGCCGCACTGGGCGAACTCGCCGAAACGGTGGACCGCTACCGCAGCGTCACCACCCTGGGCGACAGCGTCGCGGCGTACGACGTAGTGTCCGCGCGGGACGTGCCGGCCGGCGCCGCTGCACTCCTCCTGTTCGAGATGCGACCCGGCGGCTGGCTACACGTACAGCCGACGTCGAGCCGCGCCGCCGTCAGGTGGGCGGCCGCGCTGCGCCGGCTCGGCGAAGTGCCGACGTCCGTCTGGCACGCGCCGTCAGCGGCAGCTCGCTCCTACCTCGTCCCGCTGGACACGGGGGGCGGCGTTCGCCATGTGCTGACCCGCTACGACGGCGTGCGGGCCGATCAGGCCCGGGCGAGCGCCGCCCGGCTGGCTCTCCGGCTCGGCGCACGCCGGGTCGTACTGCGGGACCGCAGCGTGGTCGCTCACCGGGCCGACGAGAGGGCGCAGGATCTGGTTCGCGGCTACCTCGCGCGGCAGGACGGCAACCGGCTGCCGGAGTGGACCGCCGCCGCGGGCCTCGCCCCCGTCTACCTCACCCCGAAGTTCCCGTCCTCCCGGCACGTGATCGCGATGCTCGTGGAGGCCGGCAGCGGCCGGCCACGGCTCGTCGCGAAGCTGCCGCGTCACCCAGGTGACCGAGGTCCCATCGAGCGCGAGGCCCGGCTGCTGCGCCACCTGCCGACGACTGCCCCTGCGCCCGCCCTGATCGCCCTGGACGAGCACGACGGACAGCCGCTGTTGCTGCAGTCGGTCGTGACCGGCCGACCGCTGAGCCCGCGGCAGGTGCGCCGAGACCCGGGCGAGGCCATCGCACTGGGCCTGGAGCTCCTCCGCCGGCTGCCGGTCACCCGAACGACCTCCAACGACCCCGGGTGGTGGGATCGGCTTCTGGCGGAGCCTCTTACCGGTTTCGCCGACCTGCAGCCCGACGAACGTCCGCTCGTCGAGCGCACCCTCCGCGCACTCGCACCACTGCGCGGCGCGGTGCTGCCTCTCGTGGTCGAGCACGGCGACCTCAGCCACCCGAACCTGCTCGTCCGTGACGGCCGGCTGCACGCCGTCGACTGGGAGCTCGGCGAGATGTCGGGCCTGCCCGGACACGACCTCACGTTCTTCCTGCAGTACGTCGCCGAGGCCCGCGACGGGACCGCGACGCCGGCGCAGCAGTGCGCTGTGTTCGACTCGGCGTTCCTCACCCGGTCGGGATGGGCGCGCACCGCGCTCACTCGCTACCTGCGCAACCTGTCCGTCGACGAGGAGCTGCTGCCTGCGCTGGTCGTCGCCTCCTGGGCACGTCGCGCCACGGCCCGCGTCGCGAGCGTCACGAGCCCCGATCTGCCACCTCGGGGCCGTCCCCTCGACCCCCTGGTCGGCGTTCGCGAGCTGATGCTGTGGCGCTACGCCGTCCGGCACCTCGACTGCTGAGAAGGGTGCGCAGATGGCGGCAACCCGCACGCGCCACCGCAGGCGCCTGCGCCGCTCGCAGGTGATCCGGCTGCTCAGCCAGGCGGCCACGGGGCACGAGATCGCGCGCAAGGAGCTGCTGGCGGAGTACGCCGACCTCATGCGCACGATTGCGGAAGACCACCGGCTGCCGCCGGAGGTGGTGCGCGACGTCGTTCAGACCACGTTCGCCGCGCTGCTGACCAGCGTGCGCCGGGGCGAGCCCCCGGACAACGTGGGCGTGTGGCTGGCTCATTCGGCCCGGCGGACGTCCCTGCTGCTGCGGGCCACGGTGAGCGGCCCCGAGCCGGTCGTCGACCACCATCTCGCCACCCGCCTCGTCGAGCATGCCGCGCCGGACGCGCCGACGAACGACCCGCGGCTGCAGCACGTCGTCGCCCAGGAGTTCCGTCGACTCACCCCGAGCAGCCAGACGCTGCTGCGGCTGCTGATGCACGACCCGCCCCGCTCCTACGCGGAGATCTCGGCCGCACTCGACATCCCGACCGGGAGCATCGGCCCGACCCGCCAGCGCAGCCTCGCGGTGCTGCGTGCAGCGGTCGAGCGGGAGATGTCACGATGACACCTCCCGCTCGACTCCACGGTCCAGAGGTCAGAGTGCGGTGACCTGGATCCCGTCGACCTTCGGGTGATCGACGCTGGCGGTGAAACCAAGGTTCAGGACCCCGTCGGTCACGTTGACATCGAAGCTGATCTCGAGTGCCCGGAAGCCGCCGACCAGCTTGTAGATGTCGATGTTGCTGACAGCGGGCTGGCCTTCGGCGGTGACGCTGAAGATCCGCTTACCGGCCGCCGTCCAGTAGATCTCGGCGAGGTCGAGCGTCACCCGGTAGACCCCCGCCTGCGGCACCGGGATCGCGTAGCCGGACATGCCGGCCCGCTCGGACTGGAACGCCTGCTGATCCTTGGCACCGGCGATGCCGTGCGTCGTCGAGTAGGTGAACCCGCCGGAGTAGTCGGTGTCCGACGACCAGACGGCACCACCCGGCCCGGTGTAACCGGTCGAACCGGCGTTGATCCGTACCGAGAACGGCGTGCCGCCTGTCGTCGTCGTGGTCGTCGTGGGTGACGGGGACGGCGAGGTGGTCGTGCTCGTCGGGGACGGGGACGGCGAGGTCGTCGTCGTCGTGGGTGACGGGGACGGGGAGGTCGTCGTCGTGGACCCGGCCCGCGCCGACAGGTACGACGTGTTGGCCGCAGTCTTGAACGAGCTCAGCGAGGAGCTCGACGAGTCGAGGTACCACAGGTTGGAGCTGCGCTTGTCGAACCAGCAGACCGCCTCGATCGACGGGAACGTCGACTGCAGCGCAGCGGCGGCGTCAGTGATCCACTGCGCCTTGCTGCCGCCGTTCTCGGTGCTGGCGAACTCCGGGATGATGATCGGCTTGGTCGCCGCGTAGTTCTGGTAGATCGGCGACATGATCTTGGCGAAGCTCTGCCACGACGACCAGGACGCGTTGGTGCCCCAGTTGTAGCCGTCGATGCCGACCCAGTCGACGTAGTTGTCACCGGGGTAGTAGTTGGTCCAGTGGTTCCAGCTCTGGTTGGGCACGTCGGACGCGTTCGGGCACCACACCCACGCGACGTTCTTCACTCCCTGCGCGGCGAAGACGTCGTGCACGTGCCGCCACGCCGCGATGTACTTCGCCGGGCTGTCGGAGTTGTGGCTGCCGTCCCACGGGTACCAGTTGCCGTTCATCTCGTGCATGAAGCGCAGGAAGATCGGCTTGCCGAACGCCTTGATGGACTGCGCGTGACTGATGATCACCGAGTCCTGCGAGCCGTTGGCGATCTGGTCGAGCGTGAGGTTCCAGGGCTCCCACGTGATCAGCGGGACCCGGCCGTTCGCCACGTCGGTCGACTCCGAGGAGCCCGGGAAGCTGTTCGTCCAGCTGTAGAAGTGGACGTCGATCGCGAACGTGCGACCGATCTGGGACTCGCGGGTGCTCATCTCCGCCTGGGTCGCGGAACCGTCGCCGTTGAGGTCGACGTAGGCACCGACCATGGCACCTGACGCCGGCGACAGCAGCGCGGTCGGCCGGGTCGCTGCACGAGCGGCGGTCGAGGTGGTGGCGACCACCGCGGACACCGCGAGGCCCAACATCACCACCAGCGCCGTGATCAGCAGCAGGACGCGGTTTCGGGACATGCGAGATCTCCTTTGTCCGAGTACCACGCCGGGGGCTGACGTGGCTCGGGGTGGGAGGTCGGAGGTCCCGCCAGGGCCCTTGAGGAAAGCCCCGACATCTGTATCAGGACGAGCGCCGCGACCTTCTGTTTCCACGGAGACGGACCAACGGTCGGCGCCTGGGGGGCGGGCCGGTGCCGCCGACGAAGGGATGGCACGTGCCGGGCAAACGGGCACCGATCGGTCAGCCGGACCGGACAAGGGTGCTGGTGGTCGGGCAGTCGCCCCCCCTCGTCGGCGGCATCGCGTCCTACGTGGGAGAGCTGGTCTCCGATCCGACAGTCTCGGGCGCGGTCGACCTGCGGACCCTGGACACACCGCCGGCCGCCGGCACCACGCTGGGCACCCCGACCCGGGCCAACATCACCCGCTCGCTCCGCCACGTCCGTGCGGTGCACCGGGCCGCCCGCGCAGTCGACGTGGTGCACCTGAACTTCGCCGCTGCGCCGCTGTTCCCCATGTTGCGCGCCACGGCCTGCGCCACGGCGGCGCGACTCGCCGGCGCCCGGGTGATCCTGCACGTGCACACGGGCCGGGTGGCCGAGCAGTGCCGCGACCCGCGCTACCGGATGCTGATGCGGATGGCCGGCCGCGCGTGCGCCCGCGTCGTGGTGCTGACTCCCGACGACGAGGCCGCACTGGCCGCGCTGGGCATCAACCCGGTCCGCCTGCGCAACGGAGTCAATCTGGCGCGCTTCGCCACGCCCCGCGCTGCGCCATCCGTGCCCACGCTGCTCTACGCCGGAACGTTGGCGGCGAGCAAAGGGCTGCTCGACCTGCGCGACGCGCTACGCCTGCTCGCCGACCGGCCCGGAGGGCCGCCGCGGCTGCAGGTCGTCGTCGTCGGCGACTCCCGCCAGGACGCTCCGGGCGCCGACGCGCGAATGCGCCGGGAGCTGGCCGGCTGCGGGGTGCCAGTCGAGTTCGTGGGGGCTATGCCGCGCGACGACGTACGCCGGATGCTCACGGCCGCCACCGCCCTGTGCCTGCCGTCTCACTCGGAAGGCGCGCCGCTGTCGGTGCTCGAAGCCATGGCCGCCGGCGTGGCGGTGGTGGCCACCGACGTCGGCGCGGTCGGCGAGATGCTCGACGGCGGCCGCGCCGGCTACCTGGTGCCGGCACGAAACCCGCGGGCACTCGCGGCCGCCCTGGCTCGTGCATGTACCGACGAGACCGACCGGGCCCGCCGCGAGACGTGCGCCCGGTCTCGCGTCGCTGACCGCTACGACCTGCGCGAGACCCTCCGCGACGTCGTCGCACTCTACGAGGAGGTCGCCGCCACGCCCGACGCGAGGCGGGCTCGCAGCCGCCCCATCCCCCGACCCACGGCGTACGGCACGCCGTAGCCGGCGACGGTCCGCAGCAACGGCAACGTCGGCACCGTCTCGCGGGACATCCGCCAGATCGCCCGCGCCGCAGGCATATTCCCGGCGGCCAGGAGCGCGAGGGCGAAGTGGACGTCGTGGCGGGCGCGCACCCGGGCTCGCTCACCGGCCGGGACAGCGGCGAGCGACAGCTCCCGGGCAAGCACCCGCAACGTCGCGGCATAGACCAGCGGCAGGTTCTTGCTGTACGACCCGGCCCGGTCGCGGTAGTCCACCAGGGGCTCCTCGAGCACCGCGATCGGCGTCCGGCGGGCGCAGCGCAACCACAGGTCCCAGTCCTCGGCGCCGTCGACCGTCGAGTCGAAACCGCCGAGGTCGGTCAGCAGGGCACGCCGGCCGAGCACACTCGTCGTGGGGAACAGGCAGCCGAACAGCAGCTCGCCGTGCCCGGCGACCCGCACACCGGGTTCCAACCGGCGGCCGCGGTGAGTCCGCGGCAACGCCGCACCGGTGCCGGCGCAGGCCACGACCGCCAGCTCGGGACACCGGCGCAGCAGGTCGAGCTGGCGCGCGAGCTTGCCCGGTTTCCAGCGGTCGTCGGCGTCGAGGAACCCGATCCACTCCTGTGAGCAGGCGGCGAGGCCGCGGTTGCGTGCAGCGGCCGGCCCGCGGTTGTCCTGGCGGATGAGCCGCACGCCGGGAAGGGCGGCAACGACGTCGCCGGTGCCGTCGTGCGAGCCGTCGTCGACCACGACGACCTCACGGGGAGCGGGCCGCTGGGCCTGGGCCGACAGGACGGCGGCGGCGATCGTGCGCCGCGCCTGGTAGGCGGGGATCACGACGCTGACCGGCGCTGCCGCCACCGGCTGCCCTCCTTGCCCGGTCAGGGCGCCGGCCGTGGCCGGGCCGCCACGGACACCTCGTAGCGGTCGACGCTGAGGTCCGGTCCGATCTGGCGGTGGTCGAGCCGCACGAGGTGCGTCGCAAGGTAGCCGGCGAGATCGCGGTGCAGCTCGAGGCTGCCGTACGGTCCCCAGATCATCCACAGCGTGGCGCCCGGCTGCTGCGGCAACATCTTCGGCACCGCGGACTCGGCCGACCGGGCCGCGACGTAGGGCAGGCGCCGGGCGTCCGGCAGGTAGAACGACAGTGGTTCCACGTCGAAGGCGGGCGCCACCACGACGACGTCACCGGCGACCCGGTGCGCGTCGATGTACGCCGCTGCGCCGCGGAAGTCTTCACGCATCGGGTTGGTCGAGCTGTAGCTGGACCACAGCGTCAGCACCAGCGACGCACCGACGGCGATGGCGAGCGCGGTGGTGAGCCGCCGCGCGGTGATGTGCAGCACATGGGCGAGCAGGATCAGCGTCGGGACGGCGGCGGCGGTGAGGTAGCGCTGGTACCACGCCCCCTTGTCGAACTCCGTGAAGATGAAGACACCCACCACCTGGCTGACCAGCCAGATCGACAGGAATGTCACCGCCCGGCTGCCCGGCCGTTGGGGAGCGACGCGCCGGTGCACGACCGACTTGAAGACCAGCAGGGGCCACACGCCCGTGATCGCCGCCGCGACGGCAGCCACGATCGTCACGGACTGGTAGCCGATGACGAACGTCGTGGCGAAGACCAGGATGCCGACGACGTAACCCAGCGCCCCGACGTGCTGGAGGGCGTTGCCTCCACCGTTGGTCAACCCGCCGAGGCCAGCCGCATGGAGACGGTCCGTGTAGAGCACGGCCACCCACGGGGCGAACGCCACCGCGGGGATCGTCATCGCGCCCAGCCAGTGCAGATACGTGCGGCGCGGCGCGCGCTGCACGAGCATCCAGACCACGTGGATCGGCACCATCAGCAGCGCGTAGTAGTGGACGTAGCACGACACCGCCATCAGGCCGCCGTAGGCGAGCCAGCGGCCGGCCCCCCCGCGCTCCACGGCCCACATCAGCGCCAGCAACGAGGCGAGCACGGCGACCAGCAGCATCGGGTACATCCGCGCTTCGTCGCTGTGCCACACCAGGAACGGCGCCGTCGAGGTCATCCCGGCTGCGATCAGCGCGGTGCGCGGGTTGAGCAGCCGCCGGGCGACGGCGTACATCAGCGGTACGGCGACCGCACCCAGCAAGACCGACGGCAGGCGCAGCGAGAACACCGACGTGCCGGCGACCTGCACCCAACCGTGCATCATCATGTGGTAGAGCGGCACGTGCACGTTGGACGACAGCAGGTAGTCCCAGAGGGCGTGCAGCGGCAGCTGTGACTGCCACGCGGTCGCCGACTCGTCGAGCCGCATCGACTGGGTGTCGATCAGCGCCAGCCGCACCCCGAGCCCGAGCGCGGTGAGGCCGGCCACCCACAGCAGTGCATGCCTCGGCATCGTCAGCCGCCGCGGCGATCGGGTCGGGGCGAGGGCGAGCTCGGGTAGCAAGAGCGACTTGCCGTCCGGCGGTTGCGGCGCCGTGACCCGACCCGGCCAGGCCTGCCCCAGGGAGATGCGGCCCCGCAACGCCGGCACCCGCTCGAGCGTCTCCCGCAGGGCGACCTTCGTGATGCCCCACAGCAGCAGGAGGTTGATGCAGCCCCACGCGATGTTGGTAGCGGTCCGCGCGGTGAACGGCCGGGTCGCTCCCCCGACGGCGATCGCGGTCACCGTGAGCACGGCGGCGCCGACCGTCACCCAGGCCAGCCGGGGCGGCCCCTCCTCCTCGTCACGGGCTCGGCCGGTGACGTGGAAGTGGGCCATGCGACGCGTCGCCGCAGCAAGGGCCGCCGTGACGTAGACCGGGAACGCGCCGAACGTGTACCGCAGGTGCGACGGCCGCAGCTGGTCGCCGAGCCCGAGACGCAGGGTGAGCAGGCCGAGGCCGAAGTAGGGCGCGTAGAACAGCACGAAGCTGCCACTGCTGGCCGAGAAGGCGCTGAGTCCGAACAGCAGGTAGAGGATCGGCAGCACGACGTAGACGGTGGTGGCCAGCCCGATCAGGTAGAACGTCGTGGCGAGCAGGTACTGCATCCGCTGGACGAGCGTCAGGCCGCGCCGCAGCGGCTCTGCGCGGAACAGCGCGTCGATCGACCCACGGGCCCAGCGCGCCTGCTGCCGGAAGTACGACGCGAGCGTGTCGGGTCCGAGGCCCGTCGCCAATGCGTAAGGGAAGTAGACCGAGCGCCAGCCCGCCCGGTGCAAACGCATCGACGTGACGAAGTCCTCGACGACGCTGTCCTCGACGAAGCCGCCTACGCCACGCAACGAGGACCGGCGCATCATCATGTTGGTGCCGCAGCAGAACACGGACTCCTGGCCGTTCTTGCCGCGGCAGATGGGACCGTAGAACACCGCCTGCTGCTCGTAGGCGCCGCGGGCTACCTCGTTGTCTCGTGCATTGCCGTAATACTGCGGGGTCTGCACGAGAGCGATCGAGCCGTCCTCGAAATAGCCGACCAGCTGGCTGAGGAAGTCGCGCTCGGGGACGTGGTCGGCGTCGAAGACGGCGATGAGGTCGCCGCTGGTCGACGCCAGCGCGTTGTTCAGGTTGCCGGCCTTCGCCCCCCGGTTGTCCGGCCGGGTGAGATAGTCCGCACCGCACAGCGATGCGACGAGCCGGACCTCGGGACGCCGGGCGTCGTCGAGCACGTAGGTACGGTGCGGGACGTCCATCGCCACAGCCGCTCGGACCGTCCGGGCGATGACCCGCAGCGGTTCGCCGCACGTCGGCACGAACACGTCGATGTCGAACCGCGTCCAGTCCCGCGGAGGCATCTCGATCTTGCTGGCCCAGACGTTGGTCCAGAGACCGAGCGAGTGCACGAGCGTGAAGGCCTCCGCGGTGGCCAGCGCAGCGAACAGCGCGCGGTTGCCGATGTGGCCGGGCAGCGCCCACCAGCCGATGTATGCCGCCGCAACGACGAAGTTGACGACGACGAGGGCGCGGATCCGCACCGAGGACCGCAGGACGAGGCGAGGCTCTGGGACCGGTTCGCGCTGATCGACGTCGGTGGGCCAGGCGGCAACCCGAGTAGCTGTCCGCACGACCGGTCAGCGCTCCACGCGGTGTGCACTGACCAGAGACCAGCCGGGCGCCGGCCGGTGCTCGGGTACGGCCGGCTGTGTCTCGGCGTCGCCGGGCAGCCGCACCTCGACGGGAATCTCGACCTGCTCGGTATACGGCACGTGGCTCGCATGCTGCCCGACCAACAGCTCTGCAATCAGGCCGGTGAGCACCAGCTGCAGCCCGGCAATGCAACCCAGCACCGAGATCTCCAACAGCGGCCGGCCGCCGATGGCCGCGCCGGCGATCGCCTTGTCGGTGCCGAGGTACATGAGCGTTCCGACGCTCGGGAGCAGCAACGCGATGCCGATGCTCCCGAAGAAGTGCATCGGGCGCCGGACGTAGCGGGTGACGAAGACGGCAGTCACCAGGTCCAGCGCCCCACGCACGTAGCGCTCGAGGCCGTACTTCGACCGTCCGTGCCCGCGCGGGAAGTGGTTGACCGGCTTCTCCGTCACCCGGTACCCGCGCCAGAACGCGAGCACCGGCAGGTAGCGGTGCATGTCGCCGTAACAGCTGTCGGCTATCTCCTGGGCGCAGTCGCGGGTGTAGGCCTTGAGCCCGCAGTTGAAGTCGTGCAGGGGCAGCGACGACGCCCGCCGGGTGACGGCGTTGAACAGCTTCGAGGCGAGCCGCCGGCGCAGCGGGTCCTGGCGCCGCCGTTTCCAACCGCTGATCGCGTCGTAACCGTGCTCGAGAGCCAGGATCAGTTCGGGGATCTCCTGCGGGTCGTCCTGCAGGTCAGCGTCAATCGTGACGACGAAGCGACCCCGGGCCACGCGGAACCCGGTGGCCAGCGCCGCTGCCTTGCCGAAGTTGCGGCGCAGCGTCACGAGCCGGGCCGGCTCCCGTTCGCTCAGCAGCTGGCTGATCTTCGCCACCGACGCGTCCGTGCTGCCGTCGTCGACGTAGACCACCTCGAAGGTCCGGCCGGCCTCGCCGAGCACTGCAGCGACTTGGTGGTAGAGCGGCTCGACGGTCATCTCCTCGTCGTGCACTGGCACCACGACCGTGACGTCGATGCCGAAACCATCCGGTTCGGCCGTGCGCGGCCCGCGCGCCCCGGCGTACCCGCCCGGCCGGCCGTCCGGCGAGTCCACGTGCATCGTTGCCCCCTACTGCTGCATCGCCCTTTGCGGGATGGAGACTCCGCGGGGAGCCCGACTGATACAGCGTTGCCGGATACGGCTGAGGACTTGACAGCCGATGACGGGCGACGGACGGTCGTCCCCTTCACAGCTCCGGTCTGCGCCGGTCGAAGGGACGGTCGTGCCGCGCTGGGTCACGTGGACAGCAGTAGGGCTCGCGGTGTCCTGCGCGCTCGCGGTGGGAGGCGTCCTGATCGCTGGTGCGGGCGAGCCCGCTGCACCGGCGACGCAAGGGCGGCACGGACTGCCGCCCGCCACCGGGCCAGGCGCCGCAGACGTGTCGACACACACTTCCGCAACGCACCGAAGTCCGCTCGAGCGCCTCATCCGACCGGCGGCGCCCTACCTCGGCATCAGCCTGCCCGAGGGGCCGCGAGACCTCGCGGCGGTCGACCTGCTGGGCCAGCTCGCCGGCCACCGGCCGAACCTACTCGAGTACTTCGAGCCCTGGACGGAACCGATCAACCTCGAGTGGGCCCGGGCCACGTGGGCGGCAGGCCTGCTGCCCTTGCTCACCTGGGAACCCTGGGACCCGTGGAACCGAGGGCCCGACGGGACCCCGCGATTCGACCAGCCCGACTACACCCTCGCGATGCTGAGCTCCGGGCGCTACGACGCGTACATTCGCACCCAGGCGATAGCGCTGCGCGACCTCGGCACGCCCGTCGCCTTGCGCTTCGCGCACGAGATGAACGGCTACTGGTACCCCTGGGGGGTCGCCACCCAGGGGGCCGGCAACAGCGCGGCCGCCTACGTGCGGGCATGGCGCCACGTGTGGCAGATCTTCCACGACGCGGGCGCGGCGAACGTGATCTGGGTCTGGTCGGTCAACGTGGTCTCCGGCGCGCCGCGCGTCCCGCTCGCCTCGGTCTATCCCGGCGACCGCTACGTCGACTGGGTCGGCCTTTCGGGCTATCTCGACAACGCAGTCACGAGCTTCGAGGCCGAGTACGCCGACACCTTGGCGCAGCTGCGGCGCTTCGCCGGCGACAAACCATGGCTGATCGCCGAGACCGGCGCATCGGCTTCCGACCCGGCGACGCGAGCGGCCGAGATCGACTCGCTCTTCACCGGCGTTCGCGACAACCCGGAGTTCATCGGGCTCGTCTGGTTCGACCACGCGACGCCGAAGGCCGACTGGCGCTTCGAGAACCACCCCACGACCCTGGAGGCATTTCGCAGCCAGGTCGCCGCGGGCGGGTTCGGCACGCTCCCGGTGCCGAAGCCGACCGCGACCGGACCGTCGACCCGCGTCAGCGCGCCGTGAGGCAGCCGGTGGCGGTCAGAGCTGAATCCACGCCGTGCGCACCCGGGTCTTCTCGCACCCGCGCTTGGTCACGAGAAGGCTGACCAACCCGGTCCCGACCCCGGATAGCCGCGCGCAGCCGTCCTGGTCGGTGACGGCATGAATCGGCGGACCGCTGCGTCGCAGGGCGAGGTCGTACTCCTCGGCCGGGCTCACCCGCACCAGCGCAGTGAGCGCCGGCGCATCGCGCCACACCTGCAGGACCACGGTCAGCTTCTCCCCACCGAACTCCAGCCGGCGTACGCGCAGATCACCGCCGTCGGGCTCCAGCAGGCTGTCGAAGAGGATGCCCGCTACCGGGACGCCCGGCTCGCGGCGGTCGAAGACCGCGTGCGCCGCGCGGCGCACCCCTTCCGGGACGCTGTCGATGACTGCCTCCCCTCGCGAGCTTTCCCGTGCACTCACGGTAGTGCAACAAGAGGATCACTCGCGAGGGCAGATACGCCCCCTTGATGCAGCGTCGCGATACTTCCTGCGGAGCCGGCTTACTCCACGAGCGCGACTCGCAGCCGGGCGACGCAGCGGCCGCGGGTCGGGCCGATGCTGCCGATCGGGATCCCGAGCCGCTGGGAGATCTCGTCGTACGACAGCGAGGGGTCGGCCAGCAGCATGTCCATGACCTGCCGCCACCTGCGAGGCAGGGATTCGATCGCCCGCGACAGCTCGTCGCTGCGCTCGCGACGCAGCAACGCGGCGGCGACGTCCTCCTGCTCGACCGCCTGCTCGAGCAGCGCGTCGTCTCCCAGGACCACCCGGTTGCGGTACGCGAGGGCACGCAGGCACTCGCGACGGGCGGTGGTCGCGAGCCAGGCCCCGACGCGGGCGCCGTCATGCACGCCGTCGATGTGCTCGAGCAGCCGCAACCATGTCGTCTGCACGACGTCGGCGGCGTCCGACTCGCTCAGCCGGAAGCCGCGCGCGATCGACCACAGCAAGCCGACGTACCTGTCGACGAGCTCGTCCCATGCGGGCCGACTGCCTGCGGCCGCAGCGGACACGAGCGCAGCGACCTCGTCGTCGATCAGCGAGTCGGTCGGCGTCATATCTCACGCTCCAAAGCCGCAGCTGTAGCCGGGAGGCCAGGGCGGAAGTCGGACGAGCAGCGGACGCCCAGGTCGGACTCCGGGGGTGCCCCTCGGCGCCAGTCCTCCACGCGGCGCGCGCGGTGGATCTCGGCGAGCAGGGTCCGTACAACCCACCCGCTCAACGACCAGCCGTCCAGGCACCAGGCAGGCGGGCTGTCGAGCAGCTCCAGCAGCCTGATCACCGTGACCTCGCAGGCGGCCGTAGCCGCCTCCGGGCTCAGTCCGGCGCTGCGCGCCATGTGCCAGGCATCCTGCAGGTAGGCGTCGGTCAGGACCTGCCACACGGCGTGATCGAGACTCTGAGGCTGCGAGGCGTCGCTGCTCTGCGCCATCTTGGCCCCCCCTGTTGGGAAAGTACTCGACGGATCTCACCGGACGACCGCTTCGTAACTTCTGGCGTGCGACCAATATCACCTGCCAGTGCTGCGTTTTCACGGGTCCGGGAAGCAGAGGGGCCTCCTGCATCAGACCGGTGTACGCCGACTGCATGAGGAGGCTCAGGCCGTGATTGCCGCGACGTCCCGATCAGTGACGTTGGGCCACCTGGCCGGCCGACCCCGACCATCCGGTGACTTCGAACGCCTCGCGGGCCACCGCTGCGGCAGCGAGCTGGCTATGGACGCCTAGCTTGTCCATGGCACGGCTGACGTGCGTGCGCACGGTGTGCGGCGACAGGTGCAGGCGCCTGGCTATCGCGCGGCGGGTGTAACCCGACGCCATCAAGGTGAGCACCTCACGCTCCCTGTCGGTGAGCTGCCGCATCAGGTCGCTGCGGCGCTCGCGGGCCTGCTGCTGCTGGTGCACGTGCTGGAGCACGGCAATGGCCAGGTTCGTCGGCAGCACCGTCTGCTGGTCGGCCACCCGCAGGATCGCGTCGTAGAGCTCCTCGGGTCCCTGGCTCTTGTGCACGAAACCCAGGGCTCCTGCCAGCAGCACGCGTGCGATCGTCGCGGGCTCGTCACACTCCCCCATGGTCAGCGCGGCCAACGGCTTGCCGAGGTTGCTCAGCGCCTCGAGCACCTCGACGGTGTCGGCGACACGCTCCGTTGCGAGGTCGAGAACGACGACGTCGGCGCCTTGGCTTCGCACGAGCCGCACCAGCTCATCACCGTTGCGTCCGATCAGGGCGCTCGCAATCTCCGGTTGGCGCTCGAGGAAGTTCTGCAACGCGTCACGCAGCACGCGTTGCCCATCACACAGGACAACGCGCAAGCCGCCCACCGTCACGATCTCCCCCCGGGCATGGCGGTCACTCCTGTCCGGCAATACATGAAATCTCAATGCCAGAAATCATCGTCCCCGAGAGCGCAGCCCGCCTACTGCAAGTTGCGTATTTCTGGCGCGACGATCATCGTTCGTGCGTTTTGCGGTAAAAATCACTTATCGCCTGTATTACTTGGCGGGAATATCGACATTAAGGAGGCCTGTACGGGCTGCGCGGCAGGCCACGGCGCACGCGGCGTTCAGACCTGGTGGCTCACCACAGCCGGCGCGGTGCACCGTTTTCACCCGTGCGCTCGCCCGCCCACGGATGTACCAAAAAAACCGACGAATTCCATCCACCTGGTGCACGCGTCGATGGCGTCGGCGCTGGACCAGGAACGTTGCCAATCGTCCACCTCGGGCTTCGGCTCCGGTCGTGTCCGAGCCATCAGTTGCCAGAGGCCGCCGAGCCAACCTAGGCTTGGCGGTCCCGCGGTAAGGCAACGATCCCGGCCTAACGTCGCCGGCGCAGTTGTCGCTCCAGCCCTCGGCGACGCCCCCCTCGGACGGGCAAGGGAGAGCCTGATGCGACCTATCGGCGGCACCGTAGATGCAGACAGTCGTCGCGTGGCGGCGTTGCCGCACCATCCCGCGACGGACGAACGCTAGGCGCCACCCTTGCCTGCGGCGCGTGTGTCGGTGGTGCTGGCCACGAGGCTGCTGCTGCTGGGCGGCACGCTGGCGCTGGCGCTCGAGGACCAAGCCGCCTTCCTGGTGACCGTGCTGCACCCCGACGACCCGCAGCTGCGGTCGCGCTGCGCGGACGTGGGTGCGGATGTCGTGGTGCTCGAGATGACCGATCCGCAGACGTGGCGCGCACGGATGTCCGACCTTGCCGGACTTGCCGGCTGCCGGGTGATCGCCCTCGCGCAGGCGCCGCAGATAGGCGCGGTCGCCGAGGCGATGAGCAGCGGGGCGTACGGCTTCATCACGGTCAACGACTCGATCGCACGGGTGCGGGCCGCCATCCAGGACGTGTGCGCGGGCGGCTACGCACTGCCGCGCCTCGCCGCGAGCCGCCCGGCACCGGCGTCGCCGGCAGGACTCAACCCGCGGGACCGGCTGACTGTTCGAGAGACACAGGTCCTGCGCCTGCTCGCCGAAGGCCGCAACACCACCGAGATCGCCGCCGAGATCGGCGTGTCGATCAACACCACGCGCACCCACGTTCAGAACATCCTGGCCAAGCTCGGGGTTCATTCGCGGCTGGAGGCGGCAGCCTATGCCGCCAACAACGGCCTGGCCGCCGACAACACCGGGGCCGCCTGACCAAGAGGTCACGACGTCGCGCCGTACGGCGTCCCCGCCGCGCACCGTCTGGGCCGGATCGACCGGCCTTCCGCTCGGGGCCGAGATGTCAGCGGACGCCGGCCCCATCCATGGCTCGGAGCTCGCGCTTGAGCTCGTTGACCTCGTCGCGCAGCCGCGCGGCCAGCTCGAACTGCAGCTCCTCGGCGGCGGCGTGCATCTGGTCCTGCAGCTGCTGGATCAGCTGGGCCAGGTCGTGCCGCGGCATGCCGGCCAGCTCGGCGGCGTGCTTGCCGGCGCTCTCACTGCGTGAGGCCATGCCGGGCAACGGCGTCTTGCCCCGCGACTGCTGCCGGCCCGACCCGCCGATCAGCTCGTCGCTCGCGGTGTCGCGGACGATGTCGTCGAGGATGTCGGCGATCCGCTTGCGCAGCGGCTGCGGGTCGAGGCCCTTCTCGGTGTTGTAGGCGACCTGCTTCTCGCGCCGGCGGTTGGTCTCGCCGATCGCCCGCTCCATCGAGGGGGTGATGGCGTCGGCGTACATGTGCACCTCGCCGGACACGTGCCGGGCGGCGCGCCCGATGGTCTGGATGAGCGACTTGTCGGACCGGAGGAAGCCCTCCTTGTCCGCGTCGAGGATCGAGACCAGCGACACCTCGGGGAGGTCCAGCCCCTCGCGGAGCAGGTTGATGCCGACGAGCACGTCGTAGTCGCCCATCCGCAGCTCGCGCAGCAGCTCGACCCGGCGCAGCGTGTCGACCTCGCTGTGCAGGTAACGCACCCGCACCCCGTGCTCGAGCAGGTAGTCGGTGAGGTCCTCGGCCATCTTCTTGGTCAGCGTCGTGACCAGCACCCGCTCGTCGCGGCCGGCCCGCTCCTTGATCTCGTGCATGAGGTCGTCGATCTGGCCCTTGGTGGGCTTGACGACGACCAGCGGGTCGACCAGGCCGGTCGGCCGGATGATCTGCTCCACCACGCCGTCGGAGCGCGACAGCTCGTAGTCGCCCGGGGTCGCGGACAGGTAGACGGTCTGCCCGATCCGCTCCAGGAACTCCTCCCACTTCAGCGGCCGGTTGTCCATGGCGCTGGGCAGCCGGAAGCCGTGCTCGACGAGCGTGCGCTTGCGGCTCATGTCGCCTTCGTACATGCCGCCGATCTGCGGCACCGTGACGTGCGACTCGTCGATGACGAGCAGGAAGTCGTCGGGGAAGTAGTCGAGCAGCGTGTGCGGCGGGGTGCCCGGCCCGCGGCCGTCGATGTGGCGCGAGTAGTTCTCGATGCCGGAGCAGAAACCGACCTGGCGCATCATCTCGATGTCGTAGGTCGTGCGCATGCGCAGCCGCTGTGCCTCGAGCAGCTTGCCCTGCCGCTCCTGCGCGGCGAGCCGCTCCTCGAGCTCGGCCTCGATGCCGGCGATCGCCCGCTCCATGCGCTCCGGCCCGGCGACGTAGTGGGTGGCCGGGAAGATCATGGCGCTGTCGTCCTCGCTGACGACCTCGCCGGTGAGCGGGTGCAGGGTGGTCAGGCGCTCGATCTCGTCACCGAACATCTCGATGCGGACGGCGAGCTCCTGGTAGACCGGGAAGACCTCGATCGTGTCGCCCCGCACCCGGAACGTGCCGCGGGTGAACGCGAGGTCGTTGCGGGTGTACTGCACGTCGACGAACTTGCGGAGCAACGTGTCACGGTCGATCACCTGGCCGCGCTCGAGCTGCACGCACCGGTCGACGTACTCCTGCGGCG
>DASSKL010000095.1 GCA_035690485.1 Mycobacteriales bacterium
GTCGCCGAGCGCGCCCGCACCGGCCACGCGACGACGCTCGGCGGGGCCTCGGGGGCGGTCGCCGGGCTGGTCGCGATCACCCCCGCCGCCGGCTACGTCGACTCCCTGCCCGCGATGCTGCTCGGCGCGGTCGCGGGCGTCGCGGCCTTCGGCGCCGTCCGGCTGAAGTTCCGTCTCGGCTACGACGACACGCTCGACGTCGTCGGCGTCCACTACGTGGGCGGGTTCGTCGGCATGCTTCTTCTCGGCATCTTCGCGTCGCACGCCGTGAACCCCGCGGTGCACCACCAGGGCCTCGCCTACTCGGGCAGTCTGTGGCTGCTCGGCCGGCAGGCGCTCGCCGTCGTCGTCTCGACCACGTTCGCCTTCACGGCGACGTACGTCGTCGCCCGCCTGGTGAACGCCGTGGTGCCCCTGCGGTGCACCCCGGAGGAGGAGTACGACGGACTCGACCAGAGCCAGCACGCGGAGTCGGCCTACGACTTCGGTCTCGCCCGCACGACGGCCGGAAGGATCGGGACATGAGGCTCGTGACCGCGGTGGTCAAGCCGTTCAAGCTCGACGACGTGCGCGAGGCGCTGGAGGCGCTCGGCGTGCGGGGGATGACCGTCGAGGAGGTGCAGGGTCACGGCCGCCAGCGCGGCCACACCGAGGTCTACCGGGGCGCGGAGTACGTGGTGGACTTCGTCCCCAAGGTGCGGATCGACATCGTCGTCGACGACGTCGAAGCCCCTCGCGTGGTCGAGGCGGTCGTCGCTGCGGCCCGCACGGGCCGGATCGGCGACGGCAAGGTGTGGACGGTCGCGGTCGACGACCTCGTCCGGATCCGCACCGGCGAGCGAGGTTCCGACGCCCTCTGAGCCGGCTTCGCCCGCCGCGCCCGACTCCCTCCCGGTGGCCGCGGTGGCCGCGCTGCGTGCCCGCCGCGCGGAGGTGCTCGCCGATTGGACGCAGCGCGGCGCCGGGCTGCGGTCGGCGCTCGTCGACGCGGTCGACACCTGCCTCGACGCCGTGGTCGGCGACCTGCTGGCCGACTCCGCCTGGGCGGGGTCCGGGCTCGCGGTCCTGGTGGTCGGCGCCTACGGACGCCGTGAACCCGCCGCCGGGAGCGACCTCGACCTGGTGCTCGTCCACGACGGCCGTGCGGACGTGGCCCCGTTCGTCGACCGGCTGCTGTATCCCCTGTGGGACACGGGTTTTCCGGTCGACCACAGCACCCGCACGATCGACGAGGCCCTCGCCGTGGCCGCGCAGGACCTGCGCGCGGCCCTCGGGCTGCTCGACGCCCGGCACGTCGCCGGCGATCCGCAGCTGGCCGCCGATCTGGTCGAGCGCACCCGCGGCCAGTGGCGCTCGGGGATCCGCCGCCGGTTGCCCGACCTGGTCCGCGGCGCCCGTGAGCGCTGGCAGGCGCACGGGGAGCTGCCGTTCCTCCTCGAGCCCGATCTCAAGCTCGCCCGCGGCGGCCTGCGCGACGTGCAGCTGCTGCGTGCGCTGGCACTCGGCTGGTTGACCGACCCGCCGGAAGCCCGGGTGGAGGCGGCGTACACCGGCCTGCTCGACGTCCGCGGCGAGCTGCACCGGCGCCCCGGGCGACCCAGCGACCGGCTGCTGCTGCAGGAGCAGGACGCGATCGCGGTGCCGGTCGGGTACGGCGACGCCGACGCGCTGATGCGCGACGTCTACGCCGCTGCCCGCACGATCGCCTTCGCGGCCGACCAGACGCTTCGGCGGGTGCAGCGCGACGTGGCGCCGCGCCGGCGGCTCTTCGGCCGGTCGCCTTCCACCGACCGGATCCCGCTCGCGTCCGACGTGGTGGCCCAGGACGGCGAGGTCGTGCTCGCCGTCGGGGCCGACCCGGCCCGCGATCCCGGGCTGGTCCTGCGGGTGGCCGCCGCCGCCGCCGAGCAGGGCCTGCCGATCGCGCCGCACGCACTGGCGCGCCTCGCCGGCTCCGCGGCCCTCCCGGAGCCGTGGCCGGCCCCGGCCCGCGACGACCTCGTGACCCTGCTCGGCGCCGGGTACGACGCGGTCGCGGTCGTCGAGACCCTCGACCAGGCCGGGCTGCTGCAGCCGCTGCTGCCGGAGTGGGAGCAGGTGCGGTGCAAGCCGCAGCGCAACGCCTACCACCGCTTCACCGTCGACCGGCACCTCGTGGAGTGCGCGGCCGAGGCGGCCGCCCTGACCCGCCGCGTGGCCCGGCCCGACCTCCTGCTGCTCGGTGCGCTCCTGCACGACATCGGCAAGGGGCTGCCCGGCGACCACACCGACAACGGCGTGGCACTGGTCGCGCGCATCGGCCCGCGTCTCGGCCTGGCGCCGGACGACACCGCCACGCTGGTCGCGATGGTCCGCCACCACCTGCTGCTGCCGGACACCGCGACCCGCCGCGACCTCGAGGACCCGGTCACCGTCCAGCGGGTCGCCGACGCCGTGGGGGATCGGGACACCCTCGACCTGCTCCACGCGCTCGCCGAGGCGGACGGCCGGGCGACCGGCCCGGCCGCCTGGAGCGAGTGGAAGGCCGGCCTCGTCGACGAGCTCGTCTCCCGCACCCGTGCGGTGCTCGCGGGCGCGCCGGCACCGGCCGCCGCGGCGCTGTCTGCCCGGCAGCTCGCGCTGGCCGACCGCCGGGAGACCGCCCTCGACGTCGACGGCGACACCCTCACGGTCGTCACCCCCGACCGGCCGGGAGTGCTCTGGCGGTGGGCCGGGGTGCTCGCCCTGCACCGGCTCGACGTCCGCGGTGCCATCGCCACCTCGACCGGCGCGATGGCGGTCACGGTGTTCGACGCGGTGCCACGCTTCGGTTCCCCACCCGACTGGGAGATCGTGCGCACGGATCTCCGCCGCGCCGAGGCCGACACCGCGTGGCTGGCCGACCGGCTGGCGGCCCGGGAGCGCGACTACCGGCGCGACCCGCACCACCCCTCTGCGGCCTCGCCGCCGCGGGTGCTTTTCGACGACGCCGCCTCGGCGTCGGCGACCGTTGTCGAGGTGCGTGCACACGACCGGCTCGGTCTGCTCTACCGCCTCGCCCACGCGCTGGCCGACCACGGGCTCGACGTGCGCTCGGCCCGGGTCAGCACGCTCGGCGCCGAGGCGGTCGACGCGTTCTACGTGGTCGACGAGTTCGGTGGGCCGTTGCCCTCCGGCGTCCGCCGCGCCGCCGTCGAGGCCGCTCTGCTCGCCGCTCTCGCCGACTAGGCTGGTCTCTGCACCCCGCCCGTCCTGTCCCTGGGGATCCGTGTGTTCGAGACTCTCTCCGACCGGCTCGAGTCGGTCTTCACGGCGCTGCGTGGCAAGGGCCGGCTCTCCGAGGCCGACATCGATGCCACCTGCCGCGAGATCCGCATCGCGCTGCTCGAGGCCGACGTCGCGCTGCCGGTCGTCAAGACGTTCATCGCGGCCGTCAAGGAGCGGGCGCGGGGCGCGGAGGTCAGCCAGGCCCTCAACCCCGCCCAGCAGGTCATCAAGATCGTCAACGAGGAGCTCGTCGGGATCCTCGGGGGTGAGACGAGGCAGCTGCGCTACGCCAAGACGCCCCCGACCGTGATCATGCTGGCCGGCCTGCAGGGCACCGGCAAGACGACGCTCGCCGGCAAGCTGGGCCGGTGGCTGCGCGAGCAGCGCCACACCCCGCTGCTGGTCGCCGCCGACCTGCAGCGCCCCAACGCCGTCCAGCAGCTGCAGGTCGTCGGGGGGCAGGCGGGGGTCGACGTGTTCGCACCCGAGCCCGGCAACGGGGTCGGCGACCCGGTGCAGGTCGCCACCCGGGCCATCGAGCACGCCCGCCGGCTCGGTCACGACGTGGTCGTCGTCGACACGGCCGGCCGGCTCGGCATCGACGCCGAGATGATGGCCCAGGCCGC
>DASSKL010000096.1 GCA_035690485.1 Mycobacteriales bacterium
AGCTCGTGGACCAACCTGGTCGAACGCTGGTTCAAAGAACTCACCGACCGCATGCTGCGCCGCGGCGTCTTCACCAGCGTGGCGCAACTCGAAACGGCCATCCGGGACTGGGCCGCGCACTGGAACACCGACCCCCAGCCCGTCATCTGGAAGCCCCCGCCGAAGACATCATCGCCAAGGTCCAACGAGGCCGAGCAGCCTTAACCCGCCAGATCAATACGACGACGGACCACTAGCGCCCGATTCGGTGGACCGCCGCGGTCCTGACCGGACCGCGCGGCGAGGGGGAGGTGAGACATGTCGCAGCTGGCTTCCGCGACACACGTGGTCGCAGCGCCGGTCGATCTCAACGGGCCGGGCACCTACCTGCACTGGTCGGTCTTCGAGATCTCGGCCGCCAACCTGGGCGTGATCATCGCGATGGTGCTGCTCTTCGTCGCCGCCCTTGGCTTGCGGTTCCCCGCCGGGCGCCCGGTCGAGCCGGCCGCCGACCCCGCCGAGGCGTCGCTCGGTGGCGGGACAGGGCCACCCGAGACCGGGACGGCGACGTCCTGGACCGGGCGGACCCGGCGGATCGCGCTGCGCTGGCTGCCGCCGGACCGACTGCTTCCCGAGCACCAGCCGTCGTACGTCGCGTCCTGGATCTACGTGTTCGGCGTGGCCAGCCTCGCGGCGCTGGTGATGGCGATCCTGTCCGGCGCGCTGATCGCTCTCGGTGGCGTCGACTGGTGGCACACGAACTCGGTCGGCCACTTCTTCAACAGCATGCACCTGTGGAGCGTCGAGCTATTCATGGCGTTCATGGTCGTCCATCTCTGGGGCAAGTTCTGGATGGCTGCCTGGCGTGGCCGCCGGGCCCGCACGTGGATCACCGGGGTCCTGGCGTTCCTGGTCTCTGTCGTCGAGTGCTTCACCGGCTACGTGTCGCAGCAGAACTTCGACTCGCAGTGGATCGCGACCAACGGCAAGGACGCATTCAACGCCGCAGGGGTCGGCGGCTTCTGGAATGTCATGCGATTCGGCCAGATGCTGCTCTGGCACATCGTGCTGGTCCCGCTGGTGCTGCTTGCACTGGTCGGCGTACACATCCTGCTCGTCCGCCACCGCGGCGTCGTGCACCCGTTCCCGCCGCGCAGTGGTCGAGATGCGCTCGGCCGGCTGATCGACGGCGGTCGCACCCGCCTCGGACGCCGGCAGGTCAAGGCTGACGACGCCGCCGAGTGGCGAGGTCCGCGCCGCAGCTACGACCTGATCCGCGAGGCGCTGGCCGCCACTGCCGTGGTCGCTCTTGCCACCGTGGCCTTGGCCGCCATCCTGTCGTCGCCCGACAAGCCGCAGATAACCGTGCGGCAGTGGGCCGCCGCGGCGCCCGACGACTTCGTCGGGACCGCCGCGACGGAGCTTGCCGGGACGTCGTTCTCCGCCACCTACGGCCCGCCGTACAACCACGGTGACGGTGCCGTGCAGGGACTCGGTGTCTCCTGGCAACGGATGGCGGGCGTCCTCTACCCGGTGAACCCGCAGAAGATGTTCGTGCTCGACCCGCTGCGTGCCTCGGCCGGTCACGACCCGACGCTGCACGACGCCCTGGTCCGGTGGGACGCCGCGCCGGCCACGCAGCGGAGCACCTGGGCCAACAACTACGCGGACGCGGCCGCCAAGAAGGTGACCTTCCCGAACGGGACGCCGACGGTCTCACCCGGCAGTTACGGGCCGGTGCCCGAGCTGATGACGGCCGAGCTCACTCTTGCCCGCGACGGTGCGCTCGACGCCAGTCTGCTGTCCGGCCAGCCCTTCTACGGGACCGACCTGACCCGCGCGCTGCTGTTCCCGGCGGACGGCGGTTACTACGCCGACCAGGCCGCTGCGGAGCACCTGCAGGGCACGCAGTGGGGCGTGATGAACGAGACCGGCAGCTACCCCGGTCAGCCGTGGCTGTGGCTCTACCAGCTCTGGTACCACGTGCCCGGCATCGACGCCAACAGCAACATCGACCTCATCGCGATCTACCTGACCGGCGCGGCGACCGTGCTGCTGCTCCTCGTGCCGTTCATCCCGGGCCTGCGCTCGATCCCTCGCGGGATCCCCGTCTACCGGCTGATCTGGCGCCACTACTACCGCGAGACCGAACGCCGGTAGCCGGCCGGACGGGCCGCACGGGGTCGGCGTGCGGGACCTTCTGCCCTGTCGCCGCCGCGGCGTACGGCGTGAGTCTGGGGTGAGCACTCGACCAGGAGGTGCGCCATGAAGGCGGTCGTCGTCTACGAGTCGATGTTCGGAAACACCCGCCGTGTCGCCACCGCGATCGCCGAGGGGCTCGGCCCGGCCGGCGAGGTCGTGGTCGTGCCCGTCGGCGAGGTCACCCCGGCGGTGTGGGGCGATGCCGACCTGCTGGTGGTCGGCGGCCCGACCCACGTGCACGGCATGAGCGGTCCCCGCTCGCGCCAGGCAGCGGACGAGATGGCCCGCAAGCCCGGCAGCGGCGTGGCGTTCGAGCCCGGCGCGGAGGCCGCAGGGCTGCGCGAATGGCTTGCCGGGCGCCCGGACCTCGCCACCGCGGTCGCGGCGTTCGACACCAGGATGCACGGTCCGGCGTTCTTCACCGGGCGCGCGTCTCGCCGCATCCTGCGCTCGTTGAAGCGGCTGGGTGGTCGCCCGGTCGCGGCGCCGGAGAGCTTCTTCGTCACCAGGGCCAGCCTCCTCGACGCGGGTGAGTGCGAGCGCGCGCGGCAGTGGGGTGCCGGCCTTGCCGCCAGCGTGCCCGGCCGGGTGAGCGTGAAGACGTGATCGCGCCGGAGCCACTGCTCGTCGCCGAGGGTGTCCGCAAGGTCTACCGCACGGGCACCATCGAGGTGGAGGCGCTGCGCGGGCTGGACCTGCAGGTCGACGCGGGCGAGCTCGTCGGGGTGATGGGCCCGTCCGGGTCCGGCAAGACCACGCTGCTCAACTGCCTGTCCGGTCTCGACGACATCGACGGCGGTCGGGTGCTCGTGCAGGGTCGCGACCTGTTCGCGATGTCCGACCGGAAGCGCACCGACCACCGGGCCCGGGCGATGGGCTTCGTCTTCCAGGCGTTCAACCTGATCCCTGTGTTCTCCGCGGAGGAGAACTGTGAGATCCCGTTGCTACTCACCGGGGTGCCCGCCGCCGAGGCACGGGCGCGGGCCCGCGAGATGCTGGAGCGCGTCGGGCTCGGCCATCGCGCCGAGCACCGCCCCAACGAGATGTCCGGCGGGGAGCAGCAGCGGGTCGCGATCGCGCGGGCCCTCGTCGCCCGGCCCGCACTGGTCTGGGCCGACGAGCCGACCGGCAACCTCGACTCGGCGATGGCTGAGCGCGTCATGGACCTGCTGATCGAGCTCAACCGGGATGACGGGCAGACGATCGTGCTCGTCACGCACGACGGCGGCATCGGCGAGCGGCTGCCGCGGCTGCTGCGGATGCACGACGGCACGCTGGTGGATGACGTACGCCGCAGAGCGGGGCCACCGGTCGCGGTCGCCCTCCCCGTCGGGTGAGCGGCCGTGTATCCCGGGCTACGGGGACCCCTGCTGATCCTGGTGGCGGTCAGCCTCACCGGGCTACTGGTCCTGCTGATCCGCCAGCCGGTCTCACGCCGGCTGGCCTTCCGCCAGGTCGCCCGCCGCCGGACCGAGGCGGCGCTGGTCGTCACCGGGTCGGTGCTGGGCACCGCCATCATCGTCGGCGCGCTGATCGTCGGTGACACGCTCAACCACTCCGTGCGCGACGCCGCCTACCGCACGCTCGGCCCGATCGACGAGCGCGTCGTGGCGACCGATCCGGCCGTCGGCGCGACGCTGACCGCCCGGCTCCGCCCGCTCGCCGGCGACCCCTCGGTCGACGGCGTGCTGAGTGGTCTGGTCACCCAGGCCGCGGCCACGACGGGCAGCGGGTCCACCGCGACGGCCGAACCTCGGGTGCTCGCGTGGGACCTCGACCTGTCCGCGGCGGCCGGTTTCGGGAAGGCTGGGGGTGACCCCGGCCTCTCCGGTCCGAAGGCCCGACCGGGCACGGCCGTCGTCAACGAGCCGCTGGCGACCAGCCTGGCCCTGCACGTCGGCGAGCCGCTCACGCTCTATGTCGGCGGCCTGCCGAGACAGGTGACCGTCGCGCGGATCGTGCCCGAGCGAGGCCTGGCCGGCATGGGGCTCGGCGCAGCCGTCAACCGCAACGTCTTCCTGGCCCCGGGCTCCCTGACGACCGGGCCGGGGGTCGCCACGGTGGCGCTGGTGTCCAACCGGGGCGGGGTCGAGACCGGGGACCGGCTCACGTCGGCAGTCCTGCGGGACATGCGCAGCGCACTGGGGCCGGCCGCCGCAGTGGTCACCATCGACAGCCCGAAGCACACCGTGCTGGACAACGCTCGGCAGACCGGAGACACGCTGGGCGCGCTGTTCCTCATGATCGGCAGTTTCAGCATCATCGCGGGCTCGTTGCTGCTCGTGAACATCTTCGTGATGCTTGCCGAGGAGCGGAAGTCGCAGCTCGGCATGCTGCGCGCCCTCGGCATGAGCCGGTCTCGTCTCGTCGGCGCGCTGATGCTGGAGGGAGCCACCTACGCAGTCACCTCGGTGGTGCCGGGGATCCTGCTGGGGCTCGGCGTCGGCTACGGCGTGGCCTTGGTGGCGGCGCAGGTGTTCCGGACGTGGTCCTCCGATGCGACTGGCCTGGCCGTCTCCTTCGCCGTCACCCCCACGAGCCTCATCAACGGCGCGGCGCTCGGCCTGGTCATCTCCGCGCTCACGATCCTGCTCACCGCGGCACAGATCAGCCGCTTCAACATCATCGGCGCCATCCGCGATCTGCCCCCGTCGGTGAGCGCGCGCGGCCGTCGCGGCCTGCTCGTCGGCGGCAGCCTCGCGGCTGTGGCCACGGCGGCGCTCGCCGTCCCGGCCGTCATCAGCAGCTCCGGCGTGCCCACGTTGCTGCTGCCGTCGATGGCCGTGCTCTTCGCCATCCCGGTGCTGCAGCGGGTGGTGGGCGGCGCGGCCGGCACCGTCGCTGCGGGGACGGTGCTCACCTGGACGCTCGTGGCCACCGTCGTACGTCCCGGAATCTTCGACACCCCCTCGATGTCGGTGTTCGTGGTGCTCGGCTCGCTGCTCGCGTTCTCGTCCGTCGTCCTCGTCAGCCGCAACCAGGGGCTGCTGCTCTGGCCGGTACGCCGGCTGCTCGAGCGCTCGACCCAGAACGGGCTGGCCGTGCGCCTGGCCGTCGCCTATCCGCTCGCGAAGCGGTTCCGCACCGGCGCGACGCTGGTCATGTACACGCTCATCACCCTGGTGCTGGTGCTGCTCGCCGAGATCTCCGGCGTCATCAACGGCAGCATCGACGCCACGATCCGCAACGCAACGGCGGGATTCGGCCTGCGGGTCGACGTCAACCCGGCCGTCTCGGCGCAGACGCTGGCCGCGCTGCGCGGGCCGGCCCTGGCCGACCAGGTGAGCGAGGTGGCGCCGATCCTGTCCGCTGCCGCCCAGTCCTCGGACCCCGGGCACCGCACCGACGCGCCGATCCGCGCGGTCGTCGTCGGGATGCCGGGCGGCAGCATCGACGCGATGCCGTTCGACCGACGGATGCCGCTACTGGCCTCCGACCGGGCGGTGTGGGACCTGATCGCGCGCAACCCGTCCTACGTGGCCATCGACGCGGTCTACGGATCGACCGGCGGCCCGCCGGGCCGGTCCTACGAGCCGGGCGACACCTTCCGGGTCACCGACCCGGTCAGCGGCCGGACCGAGACCAAGCGGATCGCGGGCATCCTCCGCCACGGCATCGTGTTCTACCCGGCGACGAGCGACGGCGGCACGGCGTATCCGATCGTCGCCTCCACCGGCGCGGTCCAGGAACAGTTCGGCGCCGGGGCGAAGGTCTCCGCCGCGCTGCTCCGGTTGCGACCGGGCGTGGACGCCCGGCAGCTCGCCACCCGCCTGCAGGGCCGGTTCCTCGCCTCGTCGCTCGTCGCGACGCCGCTCGACGACAGCATCCGGCGGGTCTTCGCCGCGAACACCGCGTTCTTCCGGCTCATGCAGGGGTTCCTGGCGCTCGGCCTGCTCATCGGGGTGACCGGGCTCGGCGTCGTGATGGTGCGCGCCGTGCGGGAGCGCCGCCGGACCGTGGGTGTGCTGCGCGCGCTCGGAGTGCGCGCACGCACGGTGGCCCGGTCGTTCCTCGCCGAGAGCACCCTGGTGGCTGTCGAAGGCATAGTGCTGGGTTGCGTGCTCGGCGTGCTGACAACGTGGCTCATGTACCAGAAGAGCGCCGCGTTCGAGAGCGTCCAGACCGGGTTCCCCATCGCCTGGGGGTCGATCGCCGCCCTGCTCGGCGTCACGCTGGTCGCCTCCCTGGCCGCGACCCTCGCCCCGGCCCGGCGGGCGGCCGGCATCAAGCCCGCGCTGGCCGTGCGGGTCGCCGACTGACCCGGCGCACATCGACCCGGCGCCGTCTCACCGGCGGATCCCGGGTGAACCCGGACGCGGACCCGCGGCCCTGGACTAATGGCGGGCGAGCAGCTTCTGCATCCCTTCGGCGTACTTCTCCATGTCCGGGTCCTGGGCGAACAGGTCGGCGTACTTCTTGCGGGCCTCTTCGCGCTTGGCCGGGATGAACTCGGTCGGGAACAGCCCCTCGTGCGGGCGGTACTGCGACAGCACGTTGCGGGCGACGGTGACCTTGTGCACCTCGTCGACGCCGTCGGCGATGCCCATCGTCGGCGCGGAGGCGTACATCTGCTGGATCGGGGTCAGGTTCGTCGTGCCCAGCGAGCCGAGGATGTGCAGCGCCCGGAAGGACACGTCACGCAGCACCTTCGCCATCGTGTACTTCGTCGCGGCGATCTGCGTCCGCGCTTCCTGCGTCGAGGAGTTGTCGATCGTCCAAGCGGTCCAGAGCACCAGCAGCCGGAGCATGTGGATCTCGGCGTAGGAGTCGGCGATCGCCTCCTGCACCATCTGGTGCTCACCGATGACCTTGCCGTGCGACTCGCGTGACAGCGCCCGCTCGCACATCATGTCGAAGGCCAGCTTGCACTGGGCGATCGTGCGCATGGCGTGGTGGATGCGGCCGCCGCCTAGCCGCCGCTGCGCCAGCACCTTCGCGCCGTTCTCCGGGCCGAGCAGGTGGTCGAGGGGCACCCGCACGTCGACGTACTTCACCCAGTTGTGCGACGACGGGTAGGGCTGGATCTCCACGCCCGGCGTGTCCTTGGGCACCACGAACATGCCGTTGGTGCACATGACGAAGAGGATGTCGGCGACCCGCGCCGCGCTGGTGAACCACTTCTCGCCGTTGATGACCCACTCGTCGCCGTCCCGCACCGCGTGGGTCTTGAACAGGTTGGGGTCGGACCCGCCCTGCGGCTCGGTCATCGAGTAGGCCGACCAGATCTCCTGGTTCATCAGCGGCTTGAGCCAGCGCTCCTTCTGCTCGTCGGTGCCGTAGGCCGCGAGCATCTCCATGTTGCCGGTGTCGGGCGCCTGGCAGCCGAAGATCGCCGGCGCGGAGCCGTAACGGCCGAGGATCTCGTTGAGCAGCGCGAGCTTGAGCTGGCCGAACCCGGGCCCGCCCAGCTCTTTGTCCAGGAAGACGGCCCAGAGCCCCTGGTCCTTCACCTGCTGCTTCAGCGGGTCGACCAGCGCCCTGATCTTCGGGTCGCGCGCGCGCACTGCGAACGGGAAGACGAGGTCGAGCGGCTCGATCTCGTTCTTGCAGAATTCGGCGACCCAGTCGAGCTTCTCCTGGAACTTCGGCTCGGTCGAAAAGTCCCATGCCATGGCGCTGCCCCTTCGCTGCGTGCCCGGACGTCAGGTGCATCATTGCGTGCCTCCGTTGCACACGGCGACGCGCCCACGGAGGATGCCTTCATGAGCGACGCCCTCGGGGGGACCGGCGACGTCCGCGTCTCGGACGCGGACCGTGATCTCGCGATCGCCCAGCTGCGCCAGCATGCGGCCGAGGGTCGGCTCACCCTCGACGAGTTCAGCGAACGCGTGGGTCAGGCGTTGGGCGCCGTGACCCGGGCCGACCTCGATGCCGTGCTCGCGGACCTCCCGACTGGCTCCGCGCCGGTGCCGGCGAAGGGACGCGTACGCCGGTGGTTCGTGGCCGTCATGAGTGGAGCCGAGGCGCGTGGCCGGTGGCGCACGGGTGCCCGCGTCAACGCGGTCGCCCTCATGGGCGGTTGCTACCTCGACTTCCGGCGGGCGGTCATCGACGAGCCCGAGGTCGTCGTCACCGCGGTCGCACTCATGGGCGGGGTCCACATCATCGTCCCGGAGGGCGTCGACGTGGAGCTCACCGGGCTGCCGATCATGGGCGGCAAACGCCTGCAGATCGCCGACGTCCCCGTGTTGCCAGGCTCGCCACGGATCGTGGTCCGGGCTTTTCCGATCATGGGCGGCGTCGAGGTGCGCTCCAAGGGTGCGGGGGAGAAGGACGAGACCCCGGCCGTCCCCGGCATGCCGCCGATGCCCGGCGTCCCCACCGTCCCGGGAATGCCGGTGCCCGGAGTCCACGGAGTCCACGGAGTCCCCGGAGTCCCCGGGGCACCGACGGGCCATGGCATGTTCCCGCCCAACGGCGCGGGCCCCGTCCGGGGCGTGTCCCACCAGCCGGAGGCGGGCGCCACGGTGCCCGAGGGCACCGTCACGATCATGTTCAGCGACGTGTGCGCGTTCAGCGAGCTGACCGAACGCCTCGGCGACGTGGCCATGCACCGCCTGCTCGCCGAGCACAACCGGATCGTGCGCGCCGAGGTGGCCGCCCATGACGGCCAGGTGGTGAAGGCGAACGGCGACGGCTTCATGGTCGTCTTCACCAGCGCCGCCCGAGCACTTCGCTGCGCGGCCGCGGTGCAGCAGGCGGTACGCCGGGTGCACCCCGGCGGGGAGGAGGTGCGCCTGCACATCGGGTTGCACGCCGGAGAGGTGGTCCACGACGGCACCGACCTGATCGGTCAGGCGGTCAACCTCGCCAGCCGGCTCACCGACGCGGCCGGCCCCGACGAGATCCTGGTGTCGACGCTCGCCCGCGAACTCGCCGCCGGGTCGCGGGAGTTCAGGTTCGGCGAGCCGCGCGAGGTCGACCTGAAGGGGCTCGGCCCGCGGGTGGCCTTCCCGTTGGAGTGGAAGGCCACCGAGACCCTCTGATCGATCAGGCCAGCGGGCGGCCGGTGCGGCGCACTGCCACGCCGCAACCCACGAGCAGCAACGCCAGCAGCGCGACCAGCCGTGCGTCGAACCCCGTGAACGGCAGCGGTCCGGTGGCGGCCGGGGCAACTTCGGTGCCCTGGTTGCCCGACCGACCCGCACTGCCGGTCTGGCCGGCGTTGCCGGACTGGCCGCCGGTCTGACCCGCGTTGCCCGACTGGCCCGGGTTGCCCGACCGGCCGGGGACCGTCGCGCCCTGCTGTTGGCTGGCCGGAACGGTGGCGGTGGTGCCCTTGGCCGGCGTGGAGGAACCGGTTACCACGCCGATCGCCGGCAGGCCGGACTGGGAGGTGCCGGTCAGCACCGCGGCGGTCTCCGTCGGCAACGACCCCGTGCCCGCCTTGGCGTAGACGCAGATCAGCTCGATCAGCGGGTTGAGCGGGATGTCGCACTGCCCCCCGACCTGCTGGTTGTCGACGATCTGGTTGCCGTTGACGTTGGCGATGTAGGCGGAGCCCTTGCCGCTGCTGTCGGTGTGCGCGTAGAGCAGGTAGAGGCTCAGGCAGCTGTTGTCGGAGCAGTCGGCGTCGCTCTTGTCGCTGCCCGCCACCAGGTGTACGCCGTAGCTGGTGGTCGAGCCGCTCGACGTGTCGGGGCTGCCTTGCGTGTAGGACGCGGTCGACTCGCTGTGCAGCACGTCGAGGAAGAGCGCCGACGGCAGCATCAGGGTCAGCAGCGACGCCGAGCTGGTCGCGGTCCACGTGTCGCCCTGGGTCTGCGTGCGCGCGTCGTAGGGCATCGCCGCAAGCCCGAGCGGGGCCAGCGGGTTGTCACCTGCGCCGAGGAGGGTGCCGTTCTTGTGGTCGTTGGCGCCCTTGGCCGTGCCGCCGACGACGGTCTGCCCACCGAGCTCGAGCGGGTCGGCGGTGGACGACGTCTTCGACTGGTCACTCGTCGCGGTGGCCGACGAGTGGGCGATCGCGATGACGCCGCTTACGTTCGCCGCGTAGGCCTCCGCCGTGCCGTCGGGCGCGGGCGAGGCGGTCGCGGTGGCCGACGGCGACGTCGTGCCGGCCGGCAGGGCCAGCGTCGAGCTCGACGCCGCGGGCGCGGCATCGGTGAGGGTCGTGGGGGCGGGGACGAGCTGCGGAGCCGTGGTCGCACCGGTCACCGTGCTCACCGTCGAGGTGACGGTCGACACGGCGGAGGTGAGCGTGCTGCCCGACGTCGACGTGTCCCCGGCCGATGTCGTGCTGCCCGAGGGCGCGACCGTGCTCGTCACGGTCGACGTGGTGCCGCTGACAGTGCCGGTGAGGCTCGAACCCACGTCGGCGAACGCCGTGGTCGGGATGACGAGCAACGGAGCAGCGATCGCTGCGACGACAACGGCGCGCTTCATGGGGACCCCCGCGGTATGGCCTCGATGTGGCTTTTGCGCGCATTGTGCCCCCTGACGGCCGTGAGTGAAACATCGCCCACGCAGAGTGACGACGTTCAGGCCTGCGCGCCCTCCGGCGCGAGCGCTGGATCGAGGTCGGCGTCGTCGTCGTCCGCAGCAGCGGCACGGCGGCGCAGCCGTACGACCACCGCGGCGGCGATGGCGATCGTGACGGCGCCGGCGGCGATGAAGGGGGAGAGCGAGTACCAGCGCGACCACGGCGCGACGACCAGCATGTTCGACATGTCGTCGGTGATCGGCGTGTGGGGCCCTGCGGCCCAGAAGGAGTTGACCAGCGACGCGAAAGCGTGCACCTCGATCGCCGCCGCGGCCGCGAGACATCCGGGCACGACCAGCAGGGTGGTCCACCGCACGACATCGCGCGGGCCCCGGCCGCCGGCGGTGAGCAGCGCGTCGACCGCGACGGCCGCCAGGACGGCCAGCGACGGCACCAGCCCGTAGAGGTAGCGACCCTGCAGCCCCGGGGTGGTGCCGTAGTGGAAGTAGACCGACGCGCTCCCGGCCGTGATCAGCACGAGGTAGAAGCCGAGCGGCAGCAGGATCAGCAGGAGCAGCAGCCGCGACCCGTGCCGGCGTACCCCCGCGATCAGCGAGACGGCGATCAGGGCGACGGTGGTGAACGCGAGCAGCAGCGCGGTGGCCCGCGACAGCGTGGCGAAGCCCGCTGCGCCGGTCGGTTCGAAGAAGCTCCGCGGGACCAGGTCCTCGATCGTCGACAGGAAGTGCCCGACCGGGGGCCGGTGGGCGAGCCGGGGACCGCGGATCTGCTGGACGGCATCGACGCCGTAGCCCTGGGGCTGGATCTGCCCGTAAAGCACCAGGTTGCGCAACCACCACCAGCCGCCGACGACGAAGCCGACGCCCCAGCACACCAGCAGCGGACGCCACGCGAATGCCCGGTGCCGCCACCAGGCGACGGCGTAGGCGAGCAGCATCGCGACCACCAGCGTCAGTGCGAAGCCCTTGGTCAGCAGCGCGAGCCCGAGCAGCACGCCGGACCACGCCGCCGTGCGCCAGGACAGGTCGCCGCGACCGATCCGGACCGCACCGATGAGCACCGCTGCGGTCAGTACCGCGAGCAGCCCGTCGTTGTTGACCATGCCGCCCACCCGGATCACTCCGGGCACGGCGAGCGTCAGCGCGGCCGCGGCTACCGGGACCGGTGGTGGCGCGCGAAGGGCCCGGGCGAGCCCCCAGGCCAGCAGCGGGAGCCACGCGATGATGAACGCGCTGACCAGCCGCAGCGCGAACAGGAAGTGCGTGAACGGCATCTGATCCCACGCGCCCGGCCAGGCCCGCACGAGCAGCGCCGCCGTCGCGTAGTAGAGCGGTGGGTGCTGCACGATCTGGTTCGGCAGGCCGCCGGAGCTCTTGTCGCCGCCCTCCTGGTCGAACGACGGCCGCTTGCCGCGCGGCGGGATCGGCAGCTTGCTGAACGGCCGCACGTTCAGGTGGTTGTAGAAGTACGTCGACGGGATGGCGACGCCCTGGGCGACGTAGCGATGCCCGGGCGCGGGCCAGCCGTCGCCCTCCAGCAGCGACACCACCATGTCGACGTGCTGCGGTTCGTCGAACCCGGCGTACGGCGGGAACGCGATTGCCGACGCGGCGCTCAGGCTGAACGTCAGCCCGCAGAGCAGCCACACGATCAGCGGCGGGGCCGCCAGGAGCGCGACGACCCGCCGGCCGGTTCGCAACGCCGCGTCTCCGCGTCGGCGCCGATGGCTGGTGGGCCGGTCCTCGGCGTCCGAGCCGGCGCGCGCAGATGACATGGCGCCCCACACCATAGACAGCAGTGATCGCCGGCTGCGGTCATCGACCCGCCGGAGCCTTGCCCGGCGCCGCGCGGCAAGTACTGTCCGCGCCATGCGATTCAGCGTGTGGCCGAGTCCGGGCCGACCGTGGTCCGACGTGCTTGCGATCGTCGCCCACTGCGACGCCACCGGGTGGGACGGCGCCTACGCCGCCGACCACTTCATGCCCAACGACCCGGGCGGCGCGCAACCGCTCGACGGGCCGGTCCTCGAGTGCTGGTCGGTCCTTGCCGCGCTCGCCGCCCGCACCGAGCGGCTGCGGCTCGGCAGCCTCGTGACGGGCAACCTCTACCGGCACCCGGCCGTCCTCGCGAACATCGCGGCGACCGTCGACCACGTGTCCGGCGGGCGGCTGGTCGTGGGTCTCGGCGCCGGCTGGCAGGTGAACGAGCACGCGGCGTACGGCATCGACCTGATGTCGACCACCGAGCGGCTCGACCGGTTCGAGGAGGCGTGCGCGGTGCTTCGCTCGCTGCTGCACGAGCAGCGGACGACGTTCGCCGGCGCGCACTACACGATCACCGACGCGCCGTGCGACCCGAAGCCGGTGCAGCCACGGCTTCCGCTTCTGGTGGGTGGCCGCGGCGAGAAGCGGACGCTGCGGATCGCCGCTCGCCACGCCGACGAGTGGAACGCGTGGACCACTCCGGAGCAGTTCGCGCACAAGAGCGCCGTGCTCGACCGGCACTGCGCCGACGTCGGCCGCGACCCCGCCGACATTCGGCGATCCACGCAGGCGCTGGTGCACCTCGGCACCGACGAGGAACGGCTGGCCAAGCACCGATCGGGTGGTTCCGGGTTCCCGCAGCTGGTCGGGACTCCGGCGGAGATGCTCGACCAGGTCGGCGCCTACGCCGCGGTCGGCGTCGACGAGTTCATCGTGCCCGACTGGACCATGGGCCAGGTCGAGCGCACGCTCGACACCCTCGACCTCTTCCGGACCGAGGTCGCCGCGAAGCTGCGCTGATTCGCGTCAGCGGCTCGCGACGGGGGCGCCGCCCATCAGCACGTCGAACGCCCGGCCGCCCGCCGGTCCGTCGAACGAGAGGGCCGGCACCGCCGGCGGCCGCACCGGTCCGCCGTCGTCGGCGAGGCCGAGACCGGGGTCGAGGTCGGGGTCGAGCTCCGGGCCGAGATCCGGGTCGATCGGCGCGTCGGAGCGCCGAGCTGAGGCGTGGCTGACGGCCGCGGCGACGCGGCGGTCGAGATCCTCCACCCGCGCCTCGAGCTGGGACAGTCCCTGCCGCTCGCTGTCGAGGTAGCTGCCGAGCCGGGCCTCGAGGCGAAACATGCGGACCTGCAGGGCCGCGACCTCGGCCTCGTGCTGGCCCCGCTGCACCGCCATCGCGACACGCAGCCGGCGCGCCTCCCACGACATCGTCTCCACGTGCCCTAGTCTGCCTCCTCCCCGGCACGGCACGTGGGGGAGTCCCCGAAAGGTCGTCAGCTCGCCGCGCGGATGTCCTCCAGCACCTCGGCGGCGTGGCCGGCGACGTCGGTGACCTCGTAGGTCTTCGCGATGGTCTGGTCGGGCGCGATCAGGAAGGTGATCCGCTTCGGGAGGGCGGCCCAGTCGTCGTCGGGCGGCCGGGCGGCGCCGTAGGCCGTGCCCACCGCCTTGTCCACGTCGCAGAGCAGCCGGAAGGTGAAGCCTTGCTTCGTGCGGAACTCGAGGTTCTCCGCGGGGGTGTCGAACGACGCGCCGAGAATGACCGCGTCTACCGACTCGAACTCGGGGGCTCGATCACGGAACCCCTGGCCTTCCCGGGTTCAACCGGGGGTCGATGCCTTGGGGTACCACCAGAGGACCACCCAGCGGCCGGCGTAGTCCGACAGGCTGACGTCGTTGCCGTCCTGGTCGAGCAACGTGAACTGCGGGGCCTGCTCGCCGACCGCCACCATGCGCGCCACCTCCCGTGTGTGCGCCGCCGGCGTGCGTCCGTGCCGTAGGTTCGGCCCGTGCCCGGCGACGCTGTCCTCGAGTTGTCCGGGGTGACCGTACGCCGAGACGGCGCCGTCCTGCTCGCCCCGCTGGACTGGCGTGTCGGCGCGGGGGAGCGCTGGGTGGTGCTGGGCGCCAACGGGGCGGGGAAGACCACGTTGCTGCAGGTCGCGACCGGGATGATCGCGCCGTCGGCGGGCAGCGTCCGGCTGCTCGGCGAGAGCCTCGCCGAGGCCGACCTCGACGACCTGCTGCCCAGGGTCGGCTGGTCCAGCGCCGCGCTCGCCGAGCAGCTGCCGCGCGACGAGCGCGCGGTCGACGTGGTGCTCACTGCGACCTACGCCGCGGTGCGTCGTGGCGGCGAGACCTACGACGCCGCCGACGAGGCGCGGGCCCGCGCCCTGCTGGCGCAGCTCGGCTGCCGCCAGCTCGTCGACCGGACGTTCGGCACCCTGTCGGAGGGGGAGCGCAAGCGGGTGCAGCTGGCCCGCGCGCTGATGCCCGACCCCGAGCTGCTGGTCATGGACGAGCCGGCGGCCGGGCTCGACCTTGGGGGGCGCGAGGCGTTGCTGCGCCGGCTGGCGCGGGTCGCGGCCGACCCCGCGTCACCCACGCTGGTGCTCGTGACCCACCACGTCGAGGAGATCCCGGCCGGCTTCACCCACGCCCTGCTGCTGCGCGGCGGTCGGGTCGTCGCGGCCGGCCCGCTCGCCGACGTGCTGACCGAGCGAGCTCTCTCGACGTGTTTCGGGCTGCCTCTGTGGGTCACCCGCCGCGGCGGCCGTTACGCCGCCCAGGCGCGCGTCTGACAGTGTTGTCGCATGGCCCTCGATGTCCCGCTGGACCTGCCGGTGGTCCTGCTCTCGCACCGGGGACCCGCGTCGTTCCGGCGTACGGCCGGGGGGCGCCGGACGATCCGGCGCAGTGCCGGCGGGCTGGTCACGGCGCTCATGGGGCTGGCCGAGCACCTGCAGGACGAGGTCTGGGTCTGCGCTGCCTCGACCCCCGAGGACGCCGTCCTCGCCGCCGAGCACGAGGGCGCACCGGTCGAGATCGCCTTCGAGCCGGCACCGCGGCTGGTGCCGCCGGAGGAGGAGGCCGAGGGGCCGACGTTCAACGTGAAGTACGTCGAGGTCGACCCGCAACGCCACGAGCAGTTCTACACGGTGATCGCCAACCCGCTGCTGTGGTTCATCCAGCACGGCCTCTACGACCGGGCCACCTCACCCGAGCTGACTGCGGCGACCCGGGCGGCCTTCGAGCACGGCTACGCCGCGGTCAACGCGCAGTTCGCCGACGCGGTCGCCGACGAGGTGCTCGCGCGCGGCGGCCGGGCGCTGGTGATGCTGCACGACTACCACTTCTACCTGGTGGGTCGCCGGGTCCGCGAGCGCTGCCCGGACGCCGTGATCAGCCATTTCGTGCACATTCCCTGGCCGAGCCCCGACTCCTGGCGGATCCTGCCGCCCGACGAGCGCGACCGGATCATGCAGGGGCTGCTGGGCTGCGACGTGGTCGCCTTCCACACCCACCGGTTCGCGCGAAACTTCCTGCTCTGTGCCCAGGAGCTGCTCGGCCTCGAGGTCGACTGGCGGGAGAACTGCGTGCAGGTCGGCAACCGGCGTTGTGCGGCCCGCGCCTACCCGATCTCCGTCGACGTCGACGCGCTGATGGCGGTGCGCGACTCCGACGAGGTCGAGATGCACCGGGCCGTCCTGTACGCCCGCCACGTCGGCGGCGACCGCAAGCTGATCCTGCGCGTCGACCGCACCGACCCGTCGAAGAACATCGTGCGCGGTTTCCGCGCCTTCGACGTGCTGCTGACCGACCACCCGGAGCTGCGGGAGCGGGTGACGTTCCTCGCCTCGCTGATGCCCAGCCGCACCGACGTACCGGAGTACTCCAACTACATCGCTCAGATCGGCGCGGTGGTCGCCGAGGTCAACGCCCGCCACCACGCCGAGGGCTGGCAGCCGATCGACCTGCGGCTGCAGGAGGACCTGGCGTTCGCCGTGGCGGGCTACACGCTGTGCGACGTGCTGGTGGTCAACGCGGTCAACGACGGCATGAACCTGGTGGCGAAGGAGGCGGTGCTCGTGAACGAGCGCGACGGCGTACTGCTGCTGTCGGAGAACGCCGGGGCGCACGAGGAGCTCGGCGAGTACGCGATCACCGTCTACCCGTTCGACATCCAGCAGACGGCCGACGCCATGTACGCCGCACTGACCATGCCGGTCGAGGAACGCCGCCGCCGGCTGGCGGGGGCGGCCGAGGTGGTCCGGTCCAACGACGTCGAACGCTGGCTCAACCGCCAGCTCGCCGACCTCGCGCCGCTGCTGCGCCCCTGAGGCCCACGCTTCCGAGCGCTTGCACCTCGACAAACGAAGGACCCGTGCGGATCGCCGCACGGGTCCTTCGTCGTAGAGCCGGGGGCTACTCGAGGTCGGGAAACTGCCCCTCGAGGACGCCGCGGTCATCGTGCAGCTCGACCGCTACGGCGCGGAGGCGGTCGGCGAAACGGCGCCCGTGGTGGGCGCAGAACAGCAGGTCGCCGCCACCGGGCAGCACGGCACGCACGAATGCCTGCGCGCCGCAACGGTCACAACGATCCGCTGGGGTCAGGGTCGCTTCCTTGGAGATGGTCGGTGTCATCACACTCCATCCAACGCCGTCGGGCGGTCCTGGCTTCCACCATAGGTGTGCCGGGGGCGTGACGGGCGTCACACGCCGCAGGTGTCGGTCGGTCCGTGACAGGGGTGGGCACAAGGAGAGCGTTCTCGCCCTGGCATGATCCTGCCCGGATCGCACGCAGCTCGAGAGGACGGCCGATGACGACGCAGACCACCACGAGGGGAGAGGCGGCGAGTCGCAGCATCGGTGGTCGGCGCGCGGCGATCCGCCAGCGGACCCTTCGCAACGACGCCTGGTGGGCCTACCCCGCGTCGGTCTGGCTCGGGCTCGGCCTGTTCACCGCCTACGGCATCTGGGTCGCGTTCGTGAACCAGGACTACTTCGTCAAGCCCTACCTGTCGCCGTTCTACTCGCCGTGCATCGCCAACCACTGCGTCGACGACCTCTACCCGCACTTCGTGCCGGCCCCGGCCAACTTCTCGCCCGCGTTGATCATCCTGGCCTTCCCGGGACTGTTCCGGGCGACCTGCTACTACTACCGCAAGGCGACCTACCGGGCCTTCTTCGGCTCGCCGCCGGCGTGTGCCGTCGCGGAGCCGGCCAAGCGCTACTCCGGCGAGATGTCGTTCCCGTTCAGCGGGATGAACCTGCACCGCTACACCTGGTACTTCGCCGTGCTGCTGGTCGGGATCCTCTCCTACGACGCCGCCGAGGCGTTCCTGTTCCCCCAGGGCGTGGGCATCGGCGTCGGCACCGGCGTACTCGTCATCAACGCGATCCTCATCGCCGGTTACACGTTCGGCTGCCACTCCTGCCGGCACATCACGGCGGGGCGCATCAACAACTTCTCGAAGCACCCGGTGCGCTACCGCATGTGGAACCTCGTGTCCAAGCTCAACGCCCGGCACGAGGAGTGGGCCTGGGCGTCGATGCTCTGGATCGCGTTGGCCGACCTCTACATCCGGCTCGTCGCCGCCGGTGTGTTCAACGACCCGCATTGGATCTTCTGATGGCCGAGTTCGAGACCCACGATTACGACGTCGTCGTCGTCGGCGCCGGCGGCGCCGGCCTGCGGGCGGCGATCGCCGCGCACGAGTCCGGCGCCAAGACCGCAGTGGTCTGCAAGTCGCTGCTCGGTAAGGCGCACACCGTCATGGCCGAGGGCGGCATCGCGGCGTCGATGGGCAACGTCTGGCCCGAGGACAACTGGCAGGTCCACTTCCGCGACACCATGCGCGGCGGCAAGATGCTCAACAACTGGCGCATGGCGCAGCTGCACGCGCAGGAGGCGCCGGAGCGGGTGTGGGAGCTCGAGGAGTGGGGCGCACTCTTCGACCGCACCAAGGACGGCAAGATCAGCCAGCGCGACTTCGGCGGCCACCGCTACGCGCGGCTCGCGCACGTGGGCGACCGCACCGGCCTGGAGATGATCCGCACCCTCCAGCACAAGACCGTCGCCCTCGGTGTCGACGTCTTCATGGAGTGCACGATCACCCGCCTGCTCAAGGACGGCGACGGAATCGCCGGGGCGTTCGGCTACTGGCGCGAGTCGGGCCGGTTCATCGCGTTCCGGGCGCCGTCGGTGGTCCTCGCCACGGGCGGCATCGGCAAGAGCTTCCGGGTCACGTCCAACTCCTGGGAGTACACCGGCGACGGCCACGCGTTAGCGCTGGCCGCCGGCGCGTCCCTGATCAACATGGAGTTCGTGCAGTTCCACCCGACCGGCATGGTCTGGCCGCCGTCGGTGCGCGGCATCCTCGTCACCGAGTCGGTGCGCGGTGAGGGTGGCGTGCTGCGCAACTCCGAGGGCCGGCGCTTCATGTTCGACTACATCCCGGAGTACTTCAAAGAGGAGACGGCCGACAACGAGGCCGAGGCCGACCGCTGGTACGACGACCACATCAACAACCGCCGCCCGCCGGAGCTGCTGCCCCGCGACGAGGTGGCCCGGGCCATCAACTCCGAGATCAAGGCCGGGCGCGGCACCCCGCACGGCGGCGTCTACCTCGACATCGCCTCGCGGCGCCCGGCCGAGGACATCCTCCGCCGGCTGCCGTCGATGTACCACCAGTTCAAGGAGCTGGCCGACGTCGACATCACCAAGGAGCCGATGGAGATCGGCCCGACCTGCCACTACGTCATGGGCGGCGTCGAGGTCGATGCCGACACCCAGGAGTCGATCGTGCCGGGTCTGTTCGCCGCCGGCGAGGTCGCGGGCGGCATGCACGGCTCCAACCGGCTCGGCGGCAACTCGCTCGGCGACCTGCTCGTCTTCGGCAAGCGCGCCGGGGAGTACGCCGCCCAGCGCGCGGCCACCCACGGTGCCCCCCAGCTCGAGGGCAGGCAGGTGGAGGCGGCGGCGACCGAGGCGCTCCTGCCGTTCCAGCGGGAGCGCGGCGAGAACCCCTACACGCTGCAGTACGACCTGCAGGCGGCGATGCAGGAGCTGGTCGGGATCATCCGCACGGAGTCCGAGCTGCGCAGCGCCCTGAAGGAGATCGTCGCGCTGAAGGAGCGGGCGAAGAACCTCGCGGTCGAGGGCAACCGGCAGTTCAACCCGGGCTGGAACCTCGCGCTCGACCTGCGCTCGATGCTGACCGTCTCCGAGTGCATCGCGATGGCCGCCCTCGAGCGGCAGGAGAGTCGCGGCGGGCACACGCGCGACGACTTCCCGACCGCCGACGAGCACTGGGGCAAGATCAACCTGGTCCTCACGCAGACCAACAACGGGGAGCTGCAGCTCGACCGCAAGCCGCTACCCGAGATGCCCGACGACCTCAAGCAGCTGTTCGAGGAGCACTGATCGCATGCCGGCCCATGAGCTGACCCTCCGCGTCTGGCGCGGTGACCAGGACGGCGGGGAGTTCGTCACCTACCGGGTCGAGGGGCAGGAGGGCGAGGTCGTCCTCGACGTCATCCACCGGCTGCAGGCCACCCAGGCCAACGACCTCGCGGTCCGGTGGAACTGCAAGGCCGGCAAGTGCGGCTCCTGCAGCGCCGAGATCAACGGCCGGCCGCGCCTGATGTGCATGACCCGGCTCTCGACGCTCAACCTGGCCGAGCCGATCACCGTGACGCCGATGCGGACGTTCCCCGTGGTCCGCGACCTGGTCACCGACGTGTCCTACAACTACGAGATGGCCAAGCGGGTGCCGCCGTTCACGCCCGCGGGCGACAACTCCGGCGGCAAGTACCGGATGCAGCAGCGCGACGTCGACCGCATCCAGGAGTTCCACAAGTGCATCGAGTGCTTCCTCTGCCAGAACGTCTGCCACGTGGTGCGTGACCACGAGGAGAACAAGCAGGTCTTCGCCGGGCCGCGCTTCTTCATCCGCTACGCGGGCCTCGACATGCACCCGCTCGACACGCTCGACCGCCGCGCGACGCTGCAGGACGACTTCGGGCTCGGCATGTGCAACATCACCAAGTGCTGCACCGAGGTCTGCCCCGAGGGCATCCACATCACCGACAACGCCATCATCCCGATGAAGGAACGCGTCGTCGACAAGCAGTACGACCCAGTCGTCTGGCTGGGCAACAAGATCGGCATCCGTAGCCGCACCCCGCGCGAGCAGGTCGGCCCCTACCGGGCGCCCTCCACCTCCGAGGACTACGCCAAGGCCGCGCTGGGCCTGGCGCCGCCCCCGGTCGGCACCGACCCGGCCCCCAACACGACGCCGCCCGTCGACGAGGCGCTCGACGGGAAGGTGGCCAACCTGCCGGCGATGCCGCCGACCCTGCCCCGCTCGGCCACGCGTGGCGCCGGCGCGGCAGCGACCCCGGCGGGCGGTCGGCAGGGGGCTCTCGCCTCCGGGCACGGCGGTGCGCACGCCGACGCCGGCTCCAGCCTGTCGGCGAAGGACGTCGCCCCGGCGGCGGCAGCCGCCGGGGGTCTCGCGGCCCTGATCGCCGTGATCCTGCGCCGCCGCCGCTGACCCCGCGGACCCCCGCCGGTTGGCCGGTAGGCGTGCGTAGCCGCCGGCTCGGCGCGTCTAGCGTGGCCGGATGGCCGTGATCGTGGAGGAGCTGCTGGGGCTCGCGCTCGACCTCGCCCGCCGGGCGGGCGATCTCCTGCTCACCCAGCGGCCGGCCAACCTCGAGGTCGACACCAAGTCGTCACCCACCGACGTGGTCACCGACATGGACACCGCCGCCGAGCGGCTGATCGTCGGCGGCCTGCGGGCTGCCCGCCCCGGCGACGGGGTCCTGGCCGAGGAGGGCGCGTCGGCGGAGAGCAGCACCGGCGTGCGCTGGGTCGTCGACCCGCTCGACGGCACGGTCAACTACCTCTACGGCATCCCCGACTGGGCCGTCTCCATCGCCGCCGAGGTCGACGGCGAGACCGCGGTCGGCGTCGTCAACGACCCGTCGAAGAAGCGTGTGTACGCCGCAGTCCGGGGCCGGGGCGCCACCTGCAACGACCGGCCGCTGCGCTGCTCGGCCCGCACCGACCTGGCGCAGGCGCTCGTCGGCACCGGTTTCGGTTACGCCGCGGACCGGCGGGCCGCCCAGGCGCGCGTGCTCGACGGCGTACTCCCGAAGGTCCGGGACATCCGCCGGATCGGTGCCGCCGCACTGGACCTGTGCTCCGTCGCGGCGGGTCGCCTCGACGCGTTCTACGAGCGCGGCCTGAACCCGTGGGACCTTGCGGCCGGCGGCCTGATCGCCCGTGAGGCCGGCGCGGTGGTGGGCGGCCTGCGCGGCGGCCCGGCGGGCCCCGACCTGGTGATCGCCGCGCCGCCCGCCCTGTTCGGGCCCCTGCACGACGTGCTGGACGGCCTGGGCGCTGCCGACGGTCCGTAACCGCCGACCTCTCTGGCTCGTTGGGGTTCGTGACAGGAGACTGGGAAAGGGGACGCCCAGCACAGGGCGCGCACGCCGCGACGAGCAGGACAGAGGAGGGCAGACCATGCGCCTGCCTTCCCGTCCCCGCGCTCGACGACGTGCCGGCGCGGGCCGCCCCCGCCCGATCTCCCGGCGCCTGAATGCGCGGAACTCTCGGCTCGCGACCCCGGCAGCGCTCGGCTCGGTCATCGCGGCGGTCCTGCTGTCGGCTGCGGGAGTCGCGCTCGCCCCCGTCGTCACCCACCGGGCGCCCGCCACCGACGCGGCCATGCCCGCGACCACCCCGGTCGTCCTGCCAGTGGCCGACCGCACGACTGCCGCCTCCCGGTCGCAGCTTCGCCCCGCTCCGCCGTTGCACTACACCCATCCGCAGCAGCCGGTCTCGCCGCTGGGGTCGCTCACCGCTCCGGACGTGCTCGTCGAGCTCGGCTTCGCCGCGACGCCGGCGCAGGTGGACCGGTTGCGACACGCTGCCGGCGTACAGGCCGTGGCGGTCCTCGACGCCGGCAAGGTCCGCACCCCCTTCGCCGACATCTACGCCGTCGGGGTCGACCCGTCGGAGTTCCGCGGCTTCACGCCCCGGCTCACCGCCCAGTCCGACGCGCTGTGGCAGTCGGTGGCCCGCGGCGAGATGGCCGTGGCCAACAGCTACGCCGGGCGGATGGGCTCACGGTTCGGCGGCTACCTGCCGGTCAAGGGCGGCGTGCAGCAGGACCTGCGGCTCGGCGCGTTCGCGTCGTTCGGCATCCCGGGCGCGGAGGCCGTCGTCGACCGCGCGACCGCCCGGGCGATCGGGCTGTCACCCGACCACCGGTTGCTGATCGCCGCGCCGCGACTGTCGCTCGACGAGCTGCGCGCGCTGGCCCGCGGCGTGCTCGGGCAAAGCGTGCAGGTCGACCTGCTGCGCCCGGCCGCGATCGACCAGAGCGAGATGTCCGACTACGCGGCCGAGGTGATCCCCACGGCCTACCTCCGGCTCTACCGCGCGGCCGCCTCCACCTGCCCGGGCCTGCCGTGGACGGTGCTCGCCGCGATCGGCGCGGTCGAGACCGGTCACGGTTCCAACACCGCGGTGTCGAGCGCGGGTGCCGAAGGGCCGATGCAGTTCCTGCCGTCGACCTGGCGCTACTACGGCCGCGACGCGGATGGCGACGGCGTGGCGAACATCGACGACCCGGTCGACGCCATCTACTCGGCCGCGGGCTACCTGTGCGCCAACGGCGCCGGCCGCGGCGGCCAGTCGCTCTACGACGCGATCTTCGCCTACAACCACGCGGACTGGTACGTCCGCGACGTCATCCGGCTCGCGCTGCTCTACCAGTAGCCGCTAGCGCCGGCCGTACTGCCAGTCCTGCAGCCGCCGCAGCATCCTCGGCATCCACGCCGGCGCGTCGAACGACATCACGTCGATCGGCAGCGCGAAGCGCTCGCGCGCGATGGCCTTGGCCCGGGTGAACTCCTTGAGGCCGTCGGCACCGTGGATGCGCCCGAAGCCCGAGTCGCCCACGCCGCCGAACGGCAGCGCGGCGAACCCGGCGAACGACATCACCGAGTTGATCGCCGCCATGCCCGACCGCAGCTGCCGGGCGATCTCGCGGCCGCGCTTGCGCGCCCACACCGAGGCGCCGAGACCGTACGACGTGCCGTTGGCCAGCCGCACAGCCTCGTCGACGTCGCGCACCGGCACGATCGGCAGGACCGGGCCGAACGTCTCCTCGCGCAGCACCCGCGCGTCGGCCGGGACGTCGACGAGCACGACCGGGTCGACGTAGGGCGCGTGCACCGAGTCGCGGCCACCGACGACCGCGCGGGCGCCCCGGTCGAGAGCCTCGTTGATGTGTGCGGCGATGATGTCGACCTGCTTGGGCATGGTGATCGGCCCGAGCGTCGCGCCGTCGGCGCCGCCCTTGATGCCCTCGGCCCGCCGCACGATCTCGTCGACGAACCGGTCGTAGACGCTGTCGACGACGTAGACGCGCTCGACGCCGATGCAGGTCTGGCCGGCGTTGGAGCAGCCGCCGAACAGCGCGGCCGAGGCCGCGCGACCGATGTCGGCGTCGGCGTCGACGATCATCGCGTTTTTGCCGCCGAGCTCCATCAGCACCGGGGTCAGCGTCTCGGCGCAGGCGGCCATGATCTTCTTGCCGGTGGGGGCCGAGCCGGTGAAGGCCACCTTGTCGACGCCGGCCCGGCACAGGGCTGCACCGGTCTCGCCGAAGCCGGTCACGACCTGCAGCACCGGCTGCTCCGGCACCGCCTCGCGGACGATCTCCTCGATGAACAGCCCCACCGCCGGGGTGTACTCGCTCGGCTTGAAGACGACCGCGTTGCCCGCGGCGAGGGCATAGGCGATCGACCCCATCGGCGTGAACAGCGGGTAGTTCCACGGGCCGATGACGCCGATGACGCCGAACGGTTCGTACTCGAGCTCGCCGGCCATGTTGAGCAGCGTCCGCGACCCGGGCACCCGCTGCGGACCGAGCACCTTCTTCGCGTTGCGGCCGGCCCACTCGAGGTGCTCGAGTACGAGCGTCACCTCGAAGAGGGCCTCGTCGACCGGCTTGCCGTTCTCCCGGTGCATGAGGTCGAGCAGCTCCTCGCGCCGGCGGGTGAGCGCGCCCTGCACCTTGCGCAGCCGGGCCCGCCGGCCGTCGAAGCCGAGGTCGCGCCACCAGACGGATGCGTCGCGGGCCCGCTTCACCGCGGCCTGCGCGTCGGCGCTGTCGTGCACCGGGAACGTGCCGACGACCTCGCCGGTCGCCGGGTTGGTCGAGTCGAAGGTCTGCCGGTCGGTCTCGGTGCGGTCGGCGGTCAGCGACATGGCCTGCTCCTCTCGGCGCGCCCGGACGGACGCGGGCGCGCGCCGACCGTCTCGTGGGTCGGCTACGCCGAAGCCTCTCAGACTCCGCGCATCAGGCGAAGTGGGGCAGTGACCTCCTTTGCTGGCCTCAGTCGAGTCGGCGCAGCTCCTTGCGGTAGCGGTGGCCGTTGCCGACGTAGTTCTGGACCGATCGGGCGAAGGTGCCGGGCGCTACGGCGTCGGTGCGCAGTTTCGCCGGCACCCCGAGCGCCATGGCGCCGGTCGGCACCTCCATGTCGTTGGGCACGACCGCGCCGGCGCCGACGAGGGAGTTGCTGCGGACCAGCGCGCGGTGCAGCACGATCGACCCGGACCCGACCAGGCAGTCGTCCTCGATGGTGCAGCCCTCCAGGTGGGCGATGTGCCCGACGACGCACCGGTCGCCGACCGTGGTCGGGAACTCCGGCACGGCGTGGATGACCGTGCCGTCCTGGATCGACGTCTGTGCCCCCACGACGATCTCGCCGTAGTCGCCGCGCAGGACAGCACCCGGCCAGACGGTCGACTCCGGGCCGATCGTCACCTTGCCGATAACGACCGCGTCGGGGTGCACGAACGCCTCGGGATCGATCGAGGGCACCCGGTCACCGAGCGCGTAGACCGCCACTGATCCTCCTGACATAGGGGTACGCGGGGGACCATATCCGTGTGGTGTGGCTCACGTTCGCCACGCCGATGAGCAAACGGCGTGCCGATTCGGTGCCCTTGGTGCACAATCACCCGGCGTCGCCGAGGGACGCGGTGCGCACTCGCGGATATCCGTACGCCGAATCGGGCACAGACTGGCCTGCTCGTGCGTTACATCGCCCGCGACACGAGAAAGCGAGGGCCGATGGCCACCGATTACGACACCCCACGTACCACCGACGACGAGATCGGTGAGGACAGCATCGAGGAGCTCAAGTCCCGGCGTGACGCCCAGACGGGCAGCGTCGACGTCGACGAGGCCGAGCTGGCCGAGTCGCTGGAGCTGCCCGGTGCCGACCTCTCCGGCGAAGAGCTCGCGATCAAGGTATTGCCGCGGCAGGCGGACGAGTTCACCTGCTCGCACTGCTTCCTCGTGCACCACCGCAGCCAGCTGGCGGAGGAACGCAAGGGCCAGCTGATCTGCCGGGAGTGCGCGGCCTGATCGTGGCGTCTGAGCCGACACACCGTTCGCGCGCGACGACCGGGCCCGTCCCGGCGCGTCGCGACGACGTGCCCCGTCTCGTCGCCCGGGTGACCGGTGACGAGACGTTGGGCAAGGCTGCGCGCGCCCAGGCCCTGCGCGCGCTGGCCGTCGCCCTCGCCGCGAGTGCCAGGGCCGCAGGTGTCGCCGCCGTCGCCAGTGGCCGCTGGCTCACCGACCAGGTCGTCGACCTCGCGCCCCGCATCCCCGTGCGCGACCTGCCGACGCTGCGCGCCCACCACGAGGGGCTCACCGGCGACGAGCTGGCAGAGCGCCTCATCACCCACGCCGGCCGGGTGACCGGCGCCATCGGTGCCGCGGGTGGGGCCATCGCCAGCGTGGAGTTCGCCGCGCCTCCGCTTCTCCTGTCCGCGCCGGTGCAGCTGCTGGCGGAGACCATCGCCGTCGTCGCGGTCGAGCTCAAGCTCGTCGCCGAGCTGCACGTCGTCTACGGCCGCACCCCGCCCGGCAACGTCGCATCCCGGGCCAACGCCTACGTCACCGCCTGGGCCCGGCGTCGTGGGCTCGATCGCTCCAACCCGGCCGGTCTGGTCGGCGTCCTCGGCGGCGCCGTACGCCGCGAGGTCCGCCAGCGGCTCATGCGCCGCGCCGGCCGCAACGTCACGACGTTCGCGCCGTTCTTCACCGGTGCCGTCGCCGGCGCCGAGCTCAACCGGCGCGAGACCCGCCACCTCGGCGATGCGCTCGTCACCGACCTCCGTCGCCGCTAGCCGGCCAGGAAGAGTCGGGCCAGCTCGGTCGTCCGGTCGGGCAGCTCGTACTGCGGCACGTGGCCGCAGTCGTCGAGCACGATCGACTCCGCCTGCGGCAGCGCCGCTGCCACGTGCCGCTCGAAGCCGATCGGGACCAGCCGGTCCTTGCGCCCCCAGACGAACAGCGCCGGGGTCTGCAGCTGGGGCAGGCGGTCCCAGAAGCCGTGCTCGCCGTAGGCCTCTTCGAGGTAGATGTGCCGCGCGGCGGCGAAGAACGCCCGCCGGTGGGCGGCGCCGCGCATCACCCGGCGGAACTCGTCGACGGCCGCGGCGTACCAGTCGTGAGGCAGCCGCCGCGGCTCGGCGAACATCAGCCGCAGGGTGCGCAGCACGAGCGGGGTCGAGAAGAACATGGGCACCCGGCCGAGATCCGGGGTCAGCAGTCGCACCGCGGGCGTGAACTGGCGCATGCGCCGGAACGCCGGTGACGGGCACAGCAGCACCATCCGCGTGACCGACTCCGGTGCCGACAGCCCGGCTTCGATCGCGAGCCGCCCGCCGAGGGAGTTGCCCACCAGCGCGGCGGGGTCGGCGCCCGACTGCCGCTGGAACTCCCGCAACCAGGCGGCCAGCTCCTCGATCGAGTAGCGCCACCGGGGTGCGGCGGAGGCGCCGAACCCCGGGGTGTCGGGGGCGATGACGCGGAAGTCGCGGGCCAGCGCTGGCAGCAGCGGCAGCATCGAGGCGTTGGTGGCGCCGAGACCGTGCAGCAGCAGCACGGGCGGCGCGTCGGCACGCCCGGCCTCCAGGTAGAACGTGCGGGCGCCGAGCACGTCGACGACGCGGGCGCGGGGATGCTCGGGCGGCCGGTGGCCGACGTCGAACGCCCCGTCGATCGCGAGAGCCAGGGCCAGGTTGCCACGCACCGTGAGCGTGCCGTCGAGGAAGGCCTCGACGCCGGACTGCGCACCCTCGAGGATGCCGGCGAACGTCCGCGGGTCGACCCGCACGACGGTCTGCGGGTTGCGGGCGCCGCCGCGACGTAGCCGGATGCGCCCCTCGTCGAGGACGACCGTCCAGGTGCCGGCCGGCGCGACCTCGAACACGACCGACGCGCGGGTCTCGGCCAGCGCCGCGCCCACGCCCTGCCGCACGTGCGCGCTGAGCAGGGCGTCGATGTTGGGCAGCGGGAACCGCGTCTCGCTGACCGCCTGCGCCATGATCTGGAACGTACGCGCAGATCGCCCCGGTAAACGTGAGCCACGCGGCGGGGCTTCCAAGCCGTACGCCGGTGGCGCGGACCCTCAGCGGTCGTCGAGCACCGAGGCCGGCAGCGATCCGGTCGCCCGTTGCCAGCTGACGGCTGCCTGCCGGTGCACGACGACGCGCGCGAGCGCGACCGCGGTGCCGGACACCACTGCCCAGCCGAACGCCTCGGCCGCGGTCACCTCCGGGTGCGCAGGGTTGGCGGGCGGCTCGTGGCCGGTGACCTTGGTCCACAGGAACGTGACGGCCTTGCGGGTGACGATGCCGGCGAGCACCGCGCCGACGCCACTGAGGATCTTGTAGCCCGTATCGGACTGCTTCTTCGACATGTGCGGTGCTCCTCGCTCCGTCGTACCCCTGCGGTGCCGGCCGGGACTTCGACCCCTGCCGGCCATCTGCCCCGGCTGCGCAGCATGTCACCCACGAGTCTTCCGGTGTCCGGGGCGACCCGGCTCTGGCAGCATGCGCAGCCATGAGCGCTGATGACGTCTGGAACTGGTCCGCGACGCGGCAGGCGGCCGCGATCCGTGACGGGAGCCTGTCGAGCCGGGAGCTGCTGGACACTTTCCTCGAGCGCATCGACCGCCTCAACGGTGACGTCAACGCGGTCGTGACTCTCGACGTGGACCGGGCTCGGGCGGAGGCCGGTCGCTGCGACGACGAACACGCCCGGGGGCAGTCGCGCGGGCCGTTGCACGGACTCCCGATCACGATCAAGGACGCCATCGAGGTCGCCGGCATGCGCTCGACCGGCGGGGCGCGCGAGCTGCGCGACCACGTCCCGGTCGCGGACGCCCCGGCCGTCGCGCGGCTGCGCGACGCGGGGGCGATCGTGTTCGGAAAGACCAACGTGCCCTTGTGGTCCGGCGACCTCCAGACCTTCAACGACGTGTTCGGTACGACGAACAACCCGTGGGACACCTCCCGGACTCCGGGTGGCTCCTCCGGTGGCGCGGCGACCGCGGTGGCCTGCGGGTTCACGGCGTTCGAGCTCGGGACCGACATCGGCGGGTCGGTGCGTTTCCCCTCGCACTTCTGCGGCGTCTACGGGCTCAAGACCAGCTACGGCGTCGTCTCCCAGCGGGGCTACCTCGACCAGGTGGGCGGGGGCACGACCGACGCCGACATCAACGTCTTCGGGCCGATCGCGCGCAGCGCCGAGGACCTCGACCTCCTGCTCGGCATCGTGGCCGGCCCGCCGCCGGAGCAGGCGCCGGCCTGGCGGATCGACCTGCCCGCCCCGACCGTCGACATGCTCGCTGGGTTGCGGGTCGGGGTCTGGCTGGACGCCGCCGGCGCCCCGGTCGATCGCGCGTCGGGCGACGTGCTGCGGTCGGCGGTCGACGCGATCGCCGAGGTGGGCGCGTCCGTCGAGGAGGCGCACCCGCCGGTCGACTTCGACGAGCAGGTCGGGCTGTTCGTCCAGCTGGTCAGCGCGGCGGTCTCGCCCAGCGCCGGCCCCGAGTCGGGTGAGCTGCTCGGCGGCAGCCACTACCAGTGGCTGGCCGCCCAGCGCCGGCGTGCCGAGATCATGTCGGCGTGGGCGGCGTGGTTCGGTGGCTACGACGTGCTGCTCTGCCCCGTGGCGACCACGGCGGCGTTCCCGCACACCCAGGAGGGCACGCTCTTCGAGCGGACGCTGGACCTCGACATCGGTACGCGCCCTTACGCCGAGCTGCTCGCCTGGACCGGCCTCATTGGCGTGGTCAACCTGCCCTCCGCCGTACCTCCCGTCGGCAGCACTCCGGCGGGGCTGCCGGTGGGCATGCAGGTCGTCGCGCCCTACCTGCACGACCGTACGGCGGTTGCGGTGGCCGGCGCGATCGGCGAGTTGACCGGCGGCTACCGGCCGCCGCCGATGGCCAGGTGAGCCGGGGCGCGGATTCCCTGTCCGCTGCCCAGGCACGCCGGCTGGCCCTGGCCGCGCAGGGTTTCGTTCGTCCGAGACCCGCCGGCGCGGTGGACCGCCGGCACCTGCGGCGGATGTTCGCCGATCTCTCGGCTGTCCAGATCGACTCGGTCAACGTGCTGTCACGGGCGCACTACCTGCCGGCGTACTCCCGCCTCGGTGGCTACCCGCAGGAGTCGCTCGACCGGCTGGCCTACCGCGACCGGGAGCTGTTCGAGTACTGGGGCCACGAGGCCTCCCTGCTCCCGGTGGCCCTGCACCCGCTGCTGCGCTGGCGGATGGCCCGCGCCCGCGACCGGTACGAGACCTGGGGCGGGATCGCGCGGCTGGCCCGCGCACATCCGGACTACGTGCAGCACGTGCTGGCACTGGTGCGCGAGCGCGGGCCGCTGACCGCGGGCGACATCGCGGTCGAGGAGGAGCGCCGCAAGGACAGCTGGGGCTGGAACTGGTCCCGGCAGAAGACTGCCCTGGAATACCTCTTCTGGTGCGGGGACGTCACGGCGGTCACCCGCCGCGGCTTCGAGCGGGTATACGACGTGACGGAGCGAGTGCTGCCCGCCGCGGTCCTCGCCGCACCGACACCGACCGAGGAGGAAGCGCACCGGGCGCTGCTGCTGATCGCGGCGCGGGCGCTGGGCGTGGCCACCGCGACCGACCTCGCCGACTACTTCCGCATCCGCATCGGCCCGGCGCGGGCACGGATCGCGGAGCTGCACGGCTCCGGCCTCCTGCAGGAGGTCGCCGTCGCGGGTTGGCGGCACCCCGCTTACGTCGTGCCCGGCAGCAGGGTCCCGCGACGGGTGCGGGCCAGGGCCCTGCTCGCGCCGTTCGACCCGCTCGTCTGGGAGCGCGCCCGCACCGAGCGCTTGTTCGGCTTCACCTACCGCATCGAGATCTACGTGCCGGCGGAGCGGCGGCAGCACGGCTACTACGTGCTGCCCTTCCTGCTCGACGACCGGCTCGCCGCGAGGGTCGACCTCAAGGCCGACCGGCAGGCCGGCGTGCTGCTGGCACAGGCCGCATGGGCCGAGCCGGGTGAGGACCAGGGGCACGTCGCCGGCGCGCTCGCCGCGGAGCTGAGATCCCTCGCGAGCTGGCTCGGCCTCGGTGACGTCCGGGCCGTCCCGCGTGGCGACCTCGCACCCGCCCTGGCCGCCGCCCTCGGCTAGCGTCGGAAACATGAGCGACTTCGACCGGCTCGCCCAGGATTTCCTCGACGCCGAGATGGCGGCCAACCCCGTCATGGCGACCGGGGTCGGGCTGCCTGGGCACGACGACGAGCTGCCCGACCTCACCGAGGGCGGCATCGCGGCGTTGCGCCGCGACGAGGAGGAGTGGCGACGCCGGTTCGGTGCGCTGGCCGACGCGGACCTGACCGACGACGAGCGGCTCGACCGGGACCTGGTGCTCGCCTCGCTGCGTCGCCGGGCCGTCATGCGCGACGACTGGCAGGAGTGGCGGCGGGCGGCCGACACCTACGCCGGTCCCGTGCTCAACGGCGTCTTCCTGCTCTTCCTGCACCGGCTGCGCCCCGAGCCGGAGCTGGTCACCTCCGCCGCCGCCCGGCTGCGCGCGGCGCCGGAGCTGCTCGCCGCGGGACGCGACAACCTCGACCCCGAGCTGGTCGCGCCGGTGCTCGCCCGCCGCGCGCTCGGGCAGGCCCGTGGCGCGGTCGGCTACCTGCGCGACGGGCTGCTGCACGGGGTCGACGACGAGGGGGCGCGCCGCGCCCTCGCCGGGGCCGGCGAGCAGGCGGCCACGGCGTTCGAGGGCTACGTGACGTTTCTCGAGGGGCTGGTCGAGAAGGCCCGCGGCGACTTCGCGTTCGGGGCCGAGCGCTACTCGACCGTGCTGCGCGAGGCGGAGGGCCTCGACTACGGGGTCGGCGGCCTGCACCAGCGCGGCCTCGACGCCTACGACGAGCTGGCCGCCGAGATGGCCCGGCTCACCAAGGACATCGGCGGGGGAGACGACTGGCGCGGCCTGCTCGGCCGGCTCAACGACGACCATCCCGGTACGCCGGAGGAGATGCTCGCCAGCTACGTCGACTGGACGTCGAAGGCCCGCGCCTTCGGCTACGAGCACGGTCTGGTGAGCGAGCCCGCAGGCGAGTCCTGCGACGTGATCCCGTCGCCGGCGTTCCAGCGGGCGACCCTCGCGGTCGCGTCGTACATGCGGCCGCCGGCGTTCGCCGAGCGCAGCACCGGCACATTCTTCGTGCCGTTCCCGCCCGATGGCGCGACGCCGGAGCAGGTGCAGCAGCGGCTCGCGACCAACAGCCACTGGACGATGCCGTCCGTTGCGGTGCACGAGGCCTACCCGGGACACCACTGGCACTTCGCCCGGCTGCAGGCGGCCAACCGCCGGCCGCTGCGGCAGATCCTCGGCACGTCGTACTTCATCGAGGGCTGGGCGCTGTACGCCGAGCGGCTGCTGCGCGAGCACGGGTTCTTCACCGACCCGCGCCAGGAGCTCTGCCACATCGACATGCGGCTGTTCCGCGCGGCCCGCATCATCGTCGACACCGCGCTGCACACCGGCGAGATGACGGTGGAGGAGGCCACCGACTTCATGTCGACGAAGGCCTCGCTGTCGCGGGAGACGGCCGCGGCGGAGGTCGCCCGCTACTGCGCCTGGCCCACCCAGGCGGCGTCCTACCTGACCGGCGCGATGGAGATCCAGCGGATGCGCGACGAGTGGGTCCGGGGCGGCGGCGACCTGCGGGAGTTCCACGACGCGCTGTGCGGCAGCGGGATGCTCCCGATCGGCCTGGCCGAGCGGGCCCTGCGGGTCGGGCGATAGCGCGGCACGAGCGGCAGCCGCCGCACCCCCGCGGTGAGGCCCTTGACCAGGTCCGCGACCGGTAGGGTTCCTCCCCGACCGGCAGCCGACACGCGCGAGAAGAGGGTGACCGACGGGTGAGCACGCTGCAGGTGCAGGTCCAGCGGCTCGACCCGGAGCTTCCGCTGCCGTCCTACGCCCACCCGGGTGACGCGGGCGCCGACCTGGTCACCGCCGTCGACGCGGAGATCGCACCGGGGGAGCGGGCCGTGCTCCCGACCGGCGTCGCGATCGCGTTGCCCGACGGTTACGCCGCCTTCGTGCACCCCCGGTCCGGGCTGGCCGCCCGTTGCGGGGTGGCGCTCGTCAACGCGCCGGGTACCGTCGATGCGGGCTACCGCGGTGAGATCAAGGTGATCGTGGTCAACCTGGATCCGTGCGAACCGGTGCGGCTGGCTCGCGGCGACCGCATCGCGCAGCTGGTCGTGCAGCGGGTGGAGCGGGTCGACTTCAGCGAGGTGGCGGAGCTGCCCGGCTCGGCGCGGGCCACCGGCGGGTTCGGCTCCACCGGTGGGTACGCCGCAGCCGAGACCGCACAGTCGGCGGGAGGTAACTGAGGTGTTCCGACGCAGGCGTCGTGACGACGAGGAATTCGACGACGAGGTCGACGAGACCCTCGGCGAGGGTGCCGACGAGCGGGGGGTGGCGGCCGCGCGTGAGCCGGTCGCGCCCGGGCGGCCGGCCGGGCCGTGGGACTCCGACGACGTGCCCGACGACGGGCTCGCCCGCCTCGACCTGGGTGGCCTGCTGGTGCCGGTCATGCCGGGCATGGAGGCGCGGGTCGACGTCGACCAGGAGCAGCAGGCGGTGGTGTCCGCCACGCTCGTCGACGGCACCAGCGCCCTGCAGATCAACGCCTTCGCCGCGCCGAAGAAGGCCGGCATCTGGGGCGAGGTGCGCGACGAGATCGTCGAGTCGTTGCGGCAGAACGGCGGTTCGGCCGAGGTCGTCGAGGGGCCGTTCGGGCCGGAGATCCGGGCGCAGGTGCCGTCGGCAATGCCCGATCAGGCCGTCACGCTGCAACCGGCCCGCTTCATCGGTGTCGACGGGCCGCGGTGGTTCCTCCGCGGCCTGCTGTCCGGCGCCGGCGCGGCCGATCCCGCGCACGGCGAGCGGCTCGAGGAGGCGTTCCGCAACATCGTCGTCGTCCGCGGCGGCGACGCAATGGCGCCGCGCGACGCCCTGCCGTTGCGGTTGCCGCGCGAGGCGATGGAGGCCGCGCAGCAGCAGGCCGAGGAGCAGCAGAAGCGCCAGCTCGACCCGTTCGAGCGGGGTCCGGAGATCACCGAGGTTCGATGACGTCCGGGGACCGGGCCGGCCGCGGGCGACTGCGGCGTGCCCTGCACCGGCTGTCAGTCGATCGTGACGCGCTGCAGGCGCAGGAGCTGCAGACGACGGTGCACGCCGCCGGGGCGACGCCGGTGGCCGCCTGCCAGGACCGGCAGCGGGTGGCGGTCGCCGGCACGCTGCGGACGGTCACCCTGCGGCCGCTGGCCGGCGTGCCGACCGTCGAGGCCGAGCTGTACGACGGGACCGGGTCGGTCACCCTCGTCTGGCTCGGGCGCCACCGCATCCCGGGGATCGAGCCCGGCCGGGACGTCGTCGCCCGCGGCCGGCTGTCGGTGACCGGCGGTCGCCGCCTGCTCTACAACCCGGAGTACGAGCTCCGGCCCTGACCGGCCGGGGCCGGCATCGACGGCGGCCGGCTCACCGGGCGCCGGCGAGCAGGTGGCCGAGGGGTTCCTCCATGTCGGGTGCCGCGACGAAGAGCAGCTCGTCGCCGGCCTCGAGCGGGTCGTCGGCCGACGGCACGATCACCCGACCTTCGCGCAGGATCGCGACCAGCGCGGTGTCGCCCGGCCAGCCGACCGCGCCCACGCGCTGACCCACCAGCGGCGCGTCGGGCGGCAGGGTCAGCTCCACGAGGTTGGCTTCGCCCTGCCGGAAGCTCATCAGCCGCACCAGGTCGCCCACGGTGACGGCTTCTTCGACGAGTGCCGAGAGCAGCCGCGGCGTCGAGACGGCGACGTCGACGCCCCACGACTCGTTGAACAGCCACTCGTTCTTCGGGTGGTTGATGCGGGCGACCACCCGCGGCACGCCGTACTCCGTCTTCGCCAGCAACGACACGACGAGGTTGACCTTGTCGTCGCCGGTGGCGGCGACCACGACCTGGCAGCTCTGCAGGTCGGCCTTCTCCAGCGAGGCGAGCTCGCAGGCATCGGCGAGCAGCCAGTCGGCCTGCGGCACGGTCTCGAGCTTGACGGCCTTGGGCTCCCGCTCGATGAGCAGGACCTCGTGGCCGTTGGACAGCAGCTCGGTGGCGATCGAGCGACCGACGTTGCCCGCGCCCGCGATCGCGACGCGCATCAGTGCTCTCCCGGCTGGCCGGCGAACGCGTCGCCGACGCGGTCGAGGTCGTCCTTGGCCGCGATGACGTGGATGAGGTCGCCGTCCTGCACGACCGTGTCGTCGGCCGGCAGCGTGCCTTCGCCGTAGCGCGTCATGAAGGCCACGCGCGCGCCGCTGGCGCGCTCGAGCTCGCGCAGCCGCCGTCCGATCCAGCCGTGGTGGAAGGGCACCTCGGCGACGACGACGCGCCCCGACAGATCGGTCCACTCGCGGTGGCCGCCCTCCGGGAGGATGCGGTGCAGCATCTGGTCGGCGGTCCAGCGGACCGTCGCCACGGTCGGGATCCCCAGCCGCTCGTAGACCTGGGCCCGGCGGGGGTCGTAGATGCGGGCGACGACGTTCTCGATGCCGAAGGTCTCGCGCGCCACCCGCGCGGCGATGATGTTGGAGTTGTCGCCGCTGCTCACGGCGCAGAACGCGCCGGCCTCCTCGATCCGCGCCATCACGAGCGTGTCGCGGTCGAAGCCCACCCCGGTGATGCGGGCCCCCTCGAAGTCGTTGCCGAGTCGCCGGAACGACTCGGCGTCCTGGTCGATCACGGCGACGGAGTGACTCCGCGCGGTGAGGCTCAGGGCGAGCGTCGAGCCCACACGGCCGCAGCCCATGATCACCACATGCACAGTGGGTAACGCTACAGCCGGGCTGCGCCCTGCGCGGGCCGCCCGGCACCTACGATCTCCGTCGTGCCAAGACTCGCCGGCCTGTGGAAACGGTTCGTCGTCGGCCGGCCTCTCCGGAGCACCCAACTCGACGAGACGCTGCTGCCGAAACGTCTCGCCCTGCCGGTCTTCGCCAGTGACGCGTTGTCGTCCGTCGCCTACGCCACCGAGGAGATCCTGCTCGTCCTGTCGGTGGCCGGTGTCTCCTACTTCCACTTCACCTGGTACGCCGCGGCGGGCGTGATCTTCACGATGACCGTCGTCGTCATGTCCTACCGGCAGAACGTGCACGCCTACCCCAGCGGTGGCGGCGACTACGAGATCGCAACGACCAACCTGGGTGCCGCCCCGGGGCTCACCGTCGCCAGCGCGCTGATGGTCGACTACGTGCTCACCGTCGCCGTGTCGGTCAGCGCGGGCGTCGCCAACATCGCCTCCGCGGTCGAGTCTCTGCACGGTCACGAGGTCGAGGTCGCCGTCGGTCTGGTGGCCCTGATCACGCTGCTCAACCTGCGGGGGATCCGCGAGTCCGGCTGGGCGTTCGCGATCCCGACCTACGCCTTCATCCTCGGCATCGCGGCGGTCGCCGCGGTCGGCTCGTTCAAGGCGCTGACCGGGACCCACCTCGCGGCGGTGAGCGCCGGCTACCACATCCGGCCCGAGCAGTCGTTCGCCGGACTGGGCCTGATCTACCTGGTGATGCGGGCCTTCGCCTCCGGGTGCACGGCGCTGACCGGCGTGGAGGCCATCAGCAACGGCGTACCGGCGTTCCGGCGGCCGAAGAGCAAGAACGCCGCGACCACCCTGGCGTTGCTCGGTGGCATCGCGATCAGCATGTTCGTGACGGTGACGGTCTTCGCGATCGTCAGCCACGTGCACGTCGGCGCCGACACGTCACACGTGCTGGGCCTGCCGGCCAACCAGCCGCAGAAGACGGTCATCTCGCAGGTCGCCGGGGCCGTGTTCGGAGGGACCGGGTCGTTCGGGTTCCTCTACATCTCGTTCATCTCGGCGTTGATCCTGGTCCTGGCGGCCAACACGGCGTTCAACGGCTTCCCGGTGCTCGCGTCGATCCTGGCCCGCGACGGGTTCCTGCCCCGGCAGCTGCACACCCGCGGCGACCGGCTCGCCTTCAGCAACGGCATCTTGTTGCTCGCCGGGTTCGCGATTTTGTTGATCGTGGTGTTCGCGGCGTCGCCGACTCGACTCATTCAGCTCTATATTGTCGGCGTTTTCGTGTCGTTCGTGAACAGCCAGGTCGGCATGATCCGGCACTGGAACCGGCACCTGCCCGGCGAGAAGGATCCGGCCCGGCGGCGACAGATGTTGCGCTCGCGTGTGATCAACACGGTCGGCGCGATCGTTACGTCGCTTGTCCTCGTGAT
>DASSKL010000097.1 GCA_035690485.1 Mycobacteriales bacterium
ACCAGGCCCTGCACGACGCGCTCACCGGCCTGGCCAACCGGGAGCGGCTGCAGCGCTTCCTGGACCGTTGCGCGGAGCGCAACGAGGAGATCGCGCTGTTCTACCTGGACCTCGACGAGTTCAAGCTCATCAACGACAGCCACGGTCACACCGTCGGCGACAGCCTGCTCCGCGCCGTGGCCCACCGGCTACGGGCCGCCGTACGCGCCGAGGACCTCGTCGCGCGGGTGGGAGGTGACGAGTTCGTGGTCGTGTGCACCGGCATGACGCAGGCGCAGGCGCAGGCGACCGCCGACCGCATCGTCACCGAGCTCGGCCGCCGCTTCGAGCGCGAGAACCTCGACCCGTCGGGAGCCAGCGTCGGCGTGGTCGTGGCCCGGGCCGGATCGGTGTCGAGCGCGGAGCTGCTGCGGCGCGCCGACGAGGCCATGTACGCCGCCAAGCGGGCCGGGCGCGGCCGCTGGCGGATGGCGCCGGCGGGCGAGGCGCCGTGGCGCGACGCCGCACTGGCTAGCCCGGAGGGCTGACGCCGAGCGCTCGATGCAGGAACTCCACCTGCAGCAGCAGGAGGTTCTCGGCCACCTCTTCCTGCGGCGTCATGTGCGTCACGCCCGACAGCGGCAGCACGGCGTGCGGACGACCCGCCTCGAGCAGCCGCGCCGAGAGCTGCAGGGTGTGCGCCACGACCACGTTGTCGTCGGCGAGTCCGTGCACGAGCAGCAGCGGCCGGCGCAGCGAATGCGCGCCGGTCAGCAGCGACGTCGCGTCGTACGCCGCGGGCTGCGCCGTCGGGTCGCCGAGGTAGCGCTCGGTGTAGTGGGTGTCGTAGAGCCGCCAGTCGGTCACCGGGGCGCCGGCGACCGCGGCGTGGAACACGTCGGGGCGACGCAGGACGGCGAGCGCTGCGAGATAACCGCCGTACGACCACCCGCGTATCCCCACCCGCGACAGGTCGAGGTCGGGCACCGCCTCCCCCGCCGCGAGGAGCCCGTCGACCTGATCCTCGAGGACCGGGGTGGCGAGGTCGCCGTGCACGGCCCGCTCCCACTGCGGCCCCCGGCCGGGGGTGCCGCGGCCGTCGACGACGAGCACCGCGAAACCTTGGTCGGCGAACCACTGCGCCTCCAGCCACATCGACCGCGCCGCCAGCACCCGCTGCGCGTGCGGTCCCCCGTAGGGCGCCATGAGGACCGGCAGCCGCTCGCCCCGCCGATGCTCGCGTGGCAGCACCAGGCCGGCCCGCAGCCGCCGGGGCCCGAGCGTCAACATCGTCACCCGCGGGGTGAGCACCGGCGTCTCGGCGTACGAGGTGAGAACCCGGGCCGGCCGGCCGGCCGCCTCGACCGTCAGGCGGCTGCCGTCGCGGTCGAGGGTCGCCGAGGTGATCACCGTGGTACCACCGGCGGCCGTGCCCCCGTGCACGCCCGGCACGTCGGTGAGCCGGCCGAGCCGCCCGTCGAACCACCGCCACAGGTGCACCTGCGTCGGGTCGTCTGCGGAGGCGGTGAACAGCACCGCGCCGTCGGCGACGCTGCGCACGTCGCGCACCTGCAGGTCGGGCGGCGACACCGGCTCACCGTCGATCGCCAGCCGGTAGGCGTCGCCGTCGGCGACGACAGTCACGAGCCGCCGGCCGTCGAGCCATCGCGGCACACCGCCGACGAGGTCGACCCACCGGTCGTCCACGAGCTCGTCGACGCGCGCGGTCGCTCCGGTGTCGGGGTCGAGCGCGAGGACCAGCAGCCGGCGCTGGTCGCGCGACTGGACCGCCAGCAGCGGCGGCCCGTCGTCGGTCCACGCGGCGACGGCCAGGTAGGGGTAGGTCGCGCGGTCCCACTCGACGTCGACGCGTGAGCCGTCGAGGCCGAGCACGGCAAGCGTCACGTCGGCGTTGGGGGTGCCGGCCGCGGGATAGCTGACCGCGACGGGTCGCCGATCCGGGTGGGCGGGATCGGCGATCCACCACCGCTGCACCGGGGCATGGTCGGCGCGGGCGGCCAGGAGCCGGCTCCCGTCCGGCGCCCACCAGTAACCGCGCAGCCGGCCCATCTCCTCCGCGGCCACGAACTCCGCGAGGCCCCAGGCGACCGGGTCGCCGCCCTCGGCCGCCATGAGCACCGGCTCCCCGCCCCCGGCCGGGACGGCGAACAACACACCGTCGCGGACGTAGGCGACGTGTCTGCCGGTCGGGTCCGGTCGCGGGTCCACGATGCCTCCGGCGCCGACCAGCTCGCGGGTCGCGCCAGTCGCCACATCCACGGTCCAGAGCCGGCCCGACAGGCTGAAGACGGCGAGTGAGGCCGCGCGATCGGCCGCGAACCCGACGATTCCCCCCGCGGTCTCCCGGGCGCGCTCGCGCCGGGCGCGCTCCTCCGCCGGCAGGTCCTCGTCACCCCCGGCGAGCAGCCGGGCCGGGTCCACCAGCAGCCGCTCGGCCCCCGCGGTCACGTCGTAGACCCACAGGCACGTCATCGGGTCGCTGCCGCCGGGCGAGCGCAGGAACAGCACCCGGGAGCCGTCGGCCGAGACGACCGGCGTGCGTGGCTGCCCCAGGGTGAAGCGGCGGGTCCGGGCGCTCTGGCGCGGAAACGAGTCGGCGGGCGGCACGCGTGCACGCTACGGGGAGCCGGGACCACTCGCTCCTACTCGCGGGTAACATTCAGTTGTTACCCGCCAGTAACCCGCCCGGCCGAGCACCCGCCGGCGCCTTGCGTCGAGGAGTCCCGTCATGGGTCACTACGTCAGCAACCTGCGCGACCTGGAGTTCAACCTCTTCGAGGTTCTCGGCCGGGAAGGGGTGCTCGGGCAGGCGCCGTTCGCCGACATCGACGCCGACACCGCCCGCAGCATCCTCGGCGAGGTCGCCCGGCTCGCCGCCGACGACCTCGCCGCGTCGTTCGTGGACGCCGACCGCCACCCGCCGACGTTCGACCCCGAGACCGGCAGCGTGACGCTGCCCGAGTCGTTCACCCGCTCCTACCAGGCGTTCGTCGACGGCGAGTGGGACCGGCTCGAGCTGCCGGAGGAGCTCGGCGGCTTCGGCGCTCCGCCGTCGCTGCGCTGGGCCGCGGCCGAGCTCGTGCTCGGCGCCAACCCGGCGATCTTCATGTACGCCGCGGGGGCCGGGTTCGCCGCGATCCTGCACCGGCTCGGCAACGACGACCAGAAGCGGCTGGCGCAGCTGATGGTCGAGCGCAAGTGGGGCTCGACCATGGTGCTGACCGAGCCCGACGCCGGCTCCGACGTGGGCGCCGGACGCACCAAGGCGGTCCAGCAGCCCGACGGCACCTGGCACATCGAGGGCGTGAAGCGCTTCATCACCAGCGGCGACTGGGACTGGCCGGAGAACATCGTCCACCTCGTGCTCGCCCGGCCGGAGGGCCACGGGCCGGGCACGAAGGGGCTGAGCCTGTTCGTCGTACCCAAGTTCCTCGTCGACTTCGAGACGGGCGAGCTCGGCGAGCGCAACGGCGCCTACGTCGCCAACGTCGAGAAGAAGATGGGGCTGAAGGTCTCGGCCACCTGCGAGCTGCGGTTCGGCGAGAAGCACCCGGCGGTCGGCTACCTGGTCGGCGACGTGCACGACGGCATCCGGCAGATGTTCGAGGTGATCGAGAGCGCCCGGATGATGGTCGGCACCAAGGCCATGGCGACGCTGTCGACGGGCTACCTCAACGCGCGGGAGTTCGCCCGCGAGCGCGAGCAGGGCGCCGACCTCACGCAGATGACGGACAAGGCCGCACCCCGGGTGCCGATCATCGCGCACCCGGACGTGCGCCGGATGCTCATGCTGCAGAAGTCCTACGCCGAAGGCCTGCGAGCGCTGGTCCTCTACACCGCGACCCAGCAGGATGCCGTCGAGATCGCGAAGCGGTCCGGTGGCGCCGACGAGGCCGCGGCGCGGCTGAACGACCTGCTGCTGCCCCTGGTCAAGGGCGTGGGGTCGGAGCGCGCCTACGAGATGCTCGCGCTGTCGCTGCAGACTCTCGGTGGCTCCGGCTTCCTGCAGGACTACCCGGTCGAGCAGTACATCCGCGACGCGAAGATCGACACCCTGTACGAAGGCACCACCGGCATCCAGGGCATGGACCTCTTCTTCCGCAAGATCGTGAAGGACGGCGGCCAGGCGTTGGCAGCCCTCGGCGCCTCGATTCGCGAGTTCGCCGGCTCCGACGCGGGCAACGGCCGGCTGAAGAACGAACGGGCGCTGCTCACGACGGCGCTGGCCGACGTGGAGGCCATGGTCACGACCATGGTCGGCTGGCTGACCGGAGCGGCCGAGCAACCGCGCGAGCTCTACCGCGTCGGGCAGAACACCACCCGGCTGCTCATGGCGCTCGGCGACCTCGTCATCGGCTGGCTGCTGCTGCGGCAGGCCGAGGTGGCTCTGCTGCGGCTGGCCGAGGGCGGGCGCGACCCGGCGTTCTACGAGGGCAAGGTAGCCGCCGCCCGGTTCTTCGCCGCCGTCCGGCTGCCCCTGCTGTCGGCGGAGCGGGCCGTCGTCGAGGCCACCGACCTCGAGCTGATGGAGCTCGATCCGGCCGGCTTCTGACGGTTCGTCCCGCCTCGTCGCAAGTTCGGCTACGTCACTCGTCCGGCGGGCGTGACTCTTCGCTGTCGCGGGTACACACCTCGCAGCCGGGCCGGCACCTCCGGCCCACTGCTGAGGAGGTAGGTCATGGGTATCGGCGTCAGCATCTTCCTGATCGCCGTCGGTGCCATCTTCACGTTCGCACTGCACGCGGATCTGGGCGCCATCGACATCTCGACCGTCGGCATCATCCTGATGGCGGTCGGCGCGTTCGGTCTGCTGCTGGCGCTGACGGCGTTCGGCCCGTGGCGGCGCACGACCGTCGTCGACGACCGCGTTTACGCACAGGACCCGATCGAGCACCACGAGCACGTGCACCGCACGATCTGACCCGGCACGACGTAGCGGCCGGCCCTTCGGGGCCGGCCGTCGTCGTGTCAGGACCAGGCGAGCAGCAGCGACGGGTCGCGCAGCATCGCGCCGACGTCGGCGAGGAAGCGTGAGCCGAGCTCCCCGTCGACGAGGCGGTGGTCGAACGACAGCGCCAGCTGGGTGACCTTGCGGACCGCGATCTCCCCCTCGTGCACCCACGGCATGTCGCGGACCGCGCCGAGGCAGAGGATCGCGGCCTCTCCGGGCGTGAGGATCGGCGTGCCGTTGTCGACGCCGAAGACCCCGACGTTGGTGATCGTGATCGTGCCGCGCTGCATGTCGGCCGGCGCGGTCTTGCCCTCACGAGCGGTACGGGCGAGGTCGGCCAGGGCCTGGGCCAGCTCGGCGAGCGACAACCGCTGCGCGGCCTTGACGTTGGGCACCAGCAGCCCGCGCGGGGTGGCGGCGGCGATGCCCAGGTTGACGTCGCCGTGGACGACGACCTCCTGCCGCTGCTCGTCCCAGGACGAGTTGATCAGCGGATGGCGGCGTACGCCGACGAGCAGCGCGCGGGCCGCCAGCAGCAGCGGGGAGGGTCGCAGCTCGGCGAACTCCGGCGCGCCGGCCAGGCGCTCGAGCAGCGCCATCGACTCGGTCACGTCGACGGTGAGGAACTCCGTGACGTGCGGCGCGGTGAACGCGCTCGCCGTGACCGCGGCCGCCATGGCCTTGCGGACGCCGCGGATCGGGATGCGTTCGTCACCCGCGGCGGGCACCGCGCGCAGCGGCGCCGCACCGCCCGCCGCGCTCTGCACGTCGTCGCGGGTGATGACCCCCTCAGGGCCGGTGCCGCTGACGGAACGCAGGTCGACGCCGAGGTCGCGCGCGAGCTTGCGCACGGGCGGCTTCGCCAGCACCGCGGCCTCGGCGGCGGTCGCCACCGCGGCGCCGGAGCCGCGTTCGGCCTGCTCGAGCCCGCGCCGCGGCGCGGGCGGCTCGGCGGCCACCACCGCAGCCGGGCGGGACCGGCGGCGGCGCCCGCTGCCCTCGCGGGGGCCGTAGCCGACCAGCACGCTCTGCCGCTCCTCACCGGCGACGGCCGACTCGCCCTCGGTGGCGCCCGCGGCGGGCACTGCGGCGTCCGGCGTCGTGGCAGCGTCGTCGACGTCGAAGGTGATGATCGGCCGGCCGACGTCGACGGTCGCGCCTTCGTCGTACAACAGCTCCGCGACGACGCCGGCGTAGGGCGAGGGCACCTCGACGGCCGCCTTGGCGGTCTCCACCTCGACGATCGGCTGGTTGAGCGTGACCGGGTCGCCGGGACTGACCAGCCAGCGCAGGATCTCGCCTTCGGTCAGGCCCTCGCCGAGATCGGGCAGCCGGAACTCCTGCCGCGTCACCACGGCCTCCCTTCACCTCGGGTCGGCAACCGCGTCATCCGTAGGCCAGCGCCCGGTCGACGGCGTCGAGCACCCGGTCGACGTCGGGCAGGTAGTCGTCCTCCAGCCGGCTCGGCGGATACGGCGTGTCGAAACCGCCGACCCTCAGCACCGGCGACTCCAGATGGAAGAACGCCTCCTCGGTGATGCGCGCGGCCAGCTCGGCGCCCATGCCGAGGAAGACCGGGGCTTCGTGGACGACGACGCAGCGGCCGGTGCGGCGGACCGACGCCAGAACCGTGGGCCAGTCGACCGGGGACAGCGACCGCAGATCGACGACCTCGAGGTCGTGGCCGTCCTCCACCGCGGCGGTCGCGGCGTCGAGACAGGTGCGCACCATCGGACCGTAGGCGAGCAGCGTGACGTCGGAACCCGGCCGCACGACTCGGGCTGCGTGCAGCGGCAGCGGTTCGGCCGCCTCGTCGAGCTCGCCCTTCTCCCAGTAGCGCCGCTTGGGCTCGAAGAAGACGACCGGGTCGTCGCAGGCGATCGCCTGCTGGACCATGAAGTAGGCGTCGGCCGGGTCGGCGCAGGCGACGACCTTGAGCCCGGCGGTGTGGGCGAAGTAGGCCTCCGGCGACTCGCTGTGGTGCTCGACCGCGCCGATGCCACCACCGAAGGGGATGCGGATCGTCACCGGCAGCCGCACGTTGCCGCCGGACCGGTAGTGCATCTTCGCCAGCTGGCTGACGATCTGGTTGAAGCTCGGGTAGACGAAGCCGTCGAACTGGATCTCGCAGACCGGCCGGAAGCCGCGCACGGCCAGGCCGATCGCGGTGCCGACGATGCCCGACTCGGCGAGCGGGGTGTCGATCACCCGGTCCTCGCCGAAGTCCTTCTGCAGCCCGTCGGTGACCCGGAAGACCCCGCCGAGCTTGCCGACGTCCTCGCCCATGACGAGCACCTTGGGGTCGCGCTCCATCGCCCGGCGCAGCCCGGCTCCGAGGGCCTTGGCGAGGGTGACGGTCGTCACGGCGCCACCTCCTCGAACGACGCGAGGTAGTCGGCGAAGCGCGCCCGCTCCTCGTCGACCAAGGGGCTGCCGTCGGCATAGACGTGGTCGAAGATCGCGAGCGGGTCCGGGTCGGGCATCCCGATGCAAGCCGCCCGCAGCCGCGCGGCCAGCGCGTCGGCCTCCTCGTCGACCTCGCGGAAGAAGTCGGCGCCGGCGATGCCGCGGCGCGACAGGTAGGCCTTCACCCGCTCGATCGGGTCCTTGAGCTTCCACGTCTCCAGCTCGGAGGCGAGCCGGTAGCGGGTCGGGTCGTCCGAGGTCGTGTGGGCGCCCATGCGATAGGTGAAGGCCTCGATCAACGTGGGTCCCTGACCGGTACGCGCGTCGTCGAGTGCTCTGGTCGTGACGGCGTGCACCGCGAGCACGTCGTTGCCGTCCACGCGTACACCGGGAAAACCGAAGCCCCTCGCCCGCTGGTAGAGGGGGATGCGCGACTGCTTCTCCAACGGCTCGGAGATGGCCCACTGGTTGTTCTGGCAGAAGAACACGACCGGGGCCTGGAAGACGCTCGCCCAGATGAACGACTCGTTGACGTCGCCCTGGCTGGTGGCGCCGTCGCCGAAGTAGGCGATGACCGCCTGGTCGTCACCGTCGCGCTGCAGGCCCATGGCGTAGCCGGTGGCGTGCAAGGTCTGGGAGCCGATGACGATCGTGTAGAGGTGGAACCCGTGGAAGGCCTGCGGGTCCCAGCCTCCGTTGGTGACACCGCGGAAGAGCGCCAGCAGCTTCAACGGGTCGACACCGCGGCAGTAGGCGACGCCGTGCTCGCGGTAGGTGGGGAAGCAGTAGTCGTTGTCGCGCAGGGCGCGGGCCGAACCGACCTGTGCCGCCTCCTGGCCGAGCAGGCTGGCCCAGATGCCGAGCTGCCCCTGGCGCTGCAGGGCGGTGGCCTCGACGTCGATGCGCCGGACCATGGCCAGGTCGCGGTAGACGGCGGGAATCTGGTCGTCGGGGATCAACGGCTCGTAGTCGGGATGCTCCACCCGCTCGCCCTCGGGGGTGAGCAGCTGGACGAGCTCCCGCACGGAAGCCTGCGGCCGAGTGGTCATACACGGCTCCTCGTCTCTCGACGTAGGCCGGTGCCGGGATCGCCGGCGGCCGACCGGTCCGTCACGAAGGCTCGTACCCGGGTGCGGTTCGCGCCTTCCCTATGAGCGCATCGTCGCAGATTTCCGGCCGGTTGAGCGGCCGTCCGGGCAGTCGGGGTCAGCGACCGGCGTGTCGAGCGGGATGGTGTGCCGGGTGGCCGTGCTGACCCTTGTGGTGGCCGTGGTCGCGTGTCGTCGCCTTCGGGTGCGCGCGCGGGTGTTGCGCGGCCGGCGACAGTGCGAGGGCAGGTTGCGCGCGGGCGGGCCGGATCTCGCGCCCCATCGCCGAGGAGACCGCGATCGGCGAGCGCACGGCGGCGGGTACGGCGACCGGGTTCAGCACCGGCGGCGGTCCGGAGGAGGGTGCAAGGGCGGCTGCCGGGAGCACCGTGGCCGCCGGGAGCGCCCGCGCGACCGTGGCGACCTGGCCGGCGGTGACGGTGCCACGGGCAACGGGCGGTGGTGCGATCGCCGAGGCGACCACCCCTGCCGATCGTGGGTGCGACGCCGGCGTGGCCGCCTGCACCGGGCGCGGGGCCGGCGGACGCGCGGGCCTGGCGCTCGGGATCACCAGCGGCTGGATCTGTTGCGGTGCAAGCGCGGTCGGGGGTGGGGCGGGCGCGGGGCGGCGGCCGCGATCCAGGGCGGACAGCCCGGAGTTGAGGATCGCGCCCACACCCGCGCTGGCGAGCAGGATCAGCGCGCCGACGGCGACGAGCACGCGCGTGGAGCCGTGCGCCGCGGCCCACCACCAGGGGCGCCATCGTGTCCGCTGCCGTGCCTCCACGGTCGGATTATGCCGATTTGACGCCACGTGAACACTCAAGCACCCACCGTGACGAAAGGAAAGACCCGGTGGGGTACCGGAACGTCACCCACTGGGGTGATCGCGCGCATACGCTCATGGCATGCCGGCGTGGGTCGCCTGGGTCGTCGTTGCCGCCATCTGCGGCGGTGCCGAGGTGGTCACTCTCGGCCTCGTGCTCGGCATGATCGCGATCGCGGCGGTGGCCGCCGCGCTGGTCGCGGCGGCGGGGGTCTCGGTCGTCTGGCAGATCATCACCTTCGGCGTCGCGACGCCCCTGCTGCTCACCGTCGTACGCCCCGTCGCTCGCCGCCACCTGCACGTGCCCGCCGAGACCCGCACCGGCGTGGCCGCGCTGGTCGGCCGGCAGGCGGTCGTCCTGCAGCAGGTCGACGGGCACGGCGGCCAGGTGCGGCTGGGCGGCGAGGTGTGGTCGGCGCGGTCGTACGACAGCAGCGCGGTGATCCCACCCGGTGCCACCGTCGACGTGCTGTCCATCGAGGGCGCCACCGCACTGGTGCACCCCATCGACCCCATCGACCTCACGACGGAGCTGTCATGGCCGCGTTGATCGGCGCCCTCGTGGGCGCCTTCGTCGTCGTCCTCATCGTCGCGCGGACCGTGCGGATCGTGCCGCAGGCCCGGGCCGGGATCATCGAGCGGCTGGGCCGCTACCAGCGCACGCTGAACCCGGGGCTCACGTTCGTCGTGCCGTTCGTCGACCGCGTGCTGCCGCTGATCGACCTGCGCGAGCAGGTGGTCACGTTCCCACCGCAGCCGGTGATCACCTCCGACAACGTCTCGGTCGGCGTCGACACCGTCCTGTACTTCACGATCACCGAGCCGAAGGACGCGACCTACGAGATCGCCAACCCGCTGCAGGCGATCGAGCAGCTGACCGTCACCACGCTGCGCAACATCATCGGCTCGCTCACACTGGAGGAGACGTTGACCTCGCGCGACCAGGTCAACGACAAGCTGCGCGTCGTGCTCGACGAGCGCACGGGCAAGTGGGGGATCCGCATCAACGGCGTCGAGATCAAGTCGATCGACCCGCCGTCGTCGATCCAGGAGGCGATGGAGAAGCAGATGCGGGCCGAGCGCGACCGGCGCGCGGCGATCC